>DBTO01000194.1:0-2782 GCA_002307095.1 Sulfurospirillum sp. UBA1314 | reverse complement strand
ATACGATACACAGAAAGTGCACTTTTATAGCTTAATGAAAGATGCTTGACCTTCTCTTTAATGTCCTCTTTAGCCTTGATCGGTTGCTCTTCAAGGACACCTTCGTCCTCTTCTTCATAATACTTTTCATACGCATCGGCTGGAATCGTTTCTGACGCAACACTGCGCTTGACCACACCTGCATAGGCAAAAAAGGAAGCAAGTGTGATAAGCAGTGAACAGAAAAATGCCACTTGCGTATTGAGTAGCCACGTTCCACCTTGGACCAGCGAGAGGATAATCACACACAGATCGCCCAAAATGTAAAGTCCTACCAGTTTATTTGTCGTCGTCATCTTCATCATCATCTTTGGTATGTTGGTATTTTTTATAACGCACATCGTCTTTGAGTTCATCTAAAGAGGCGACGTTTTTTTTGTATGCTTTGTAGATATTAAGAAGTGCTCCGCCGATTCCCCAAAAAACACCCAGCCATAAAAGCCAAGGCGTATCGAACCAACTGCGCATCAACAGCCCCAAACCAACACCTAAAAGCACGGCGACGACGATAGAAATGCCTAAAGAGAGCTGTTCAGCCCCCTCAATAATTTTTCCGTATTTTGGTTTTTTCTCTTCACTCATGCAATCTCTTCAAAAACTTTAATCGCGGCTTCGATGGTCTCTTCGATCATCGCATCGCTCATGGCATCGCAGATGAAGCCTGTCTCAAACTGCGAGCACGCAAAGTAAAAGCCTTCACGAAGCATACCTTGATGAAAGGCAGCAAAACACTGTGTATTGCTCTTCAACGCATCGTCAAAATTTTTCACGGGTTTGTCATTAAAAAAGAAGCCAAACATCGAGCCAATTGCACCTACTTGAAGTGTAATGCCTGAGAGTGCTGCCGCATTTTTTAGCCCTTCGACCAATCTTTTTGCTCTTTGCTCAAGTCTTACATGTAAGGTTTCATCGTCGATAATTTGCTCTAAAGAAGCAAGTCCTGCCGCCATTGCCACAGGATTGCCGCTGAGCGTTCCTGCTTGATAGATGGGTCCATCAGGAGAGAGTTTATCCATAATTTCAGCGCGTCCACCAAACGCACCCACAGGCATGCCTCCGCCGATGACTTTTCCAAACGTGACTAAATCGGGCACGGTTGCATAAACACCTTGCGCCCCTTTGAGGCTTGCACGAAAACCGCTCATGACCTCATCGAAAATAAGCAGTGTGCCGTGCTTATCGCACAAGGCACGAAGTTCATCTAAAAATTTCGCATCGGCTGGGACAAAACCCATATTGCCCGCAATCGGCTCGATGATGATACACGCGATATTTTTAGAGTTTTTAAAACACTCTTTGACACTTTTGATGTCATTGTATTTGGCAAGGAGTGTGTGTTTGGTCAAATCCGCAGGAACACCCGGAGAACTCGGCGTTCCAAAGGTCACGGCACCACTGCCTGCTTGAACCAAAAGTGAGTCACTGTGTCCGTGGTAACAGCCCTCAAACTTAATAATGTCATCTTTACATGTAAAGCCTCGCGCAAGACGAATTGCACTCATCACCGCTTCGGTTCCACTGCTCACAAAACGCACTTTATCCATCTCAGGAAAGAGCGAGCAGATCAGGCTTGCCAGCTTGGTTTCCGCTTTGGTTGGTGCTCCAAAACTCAGCCCTTTTTTGACCGCTTTGATGACCGCTTTTTCGATCGTTTTATTGGCATGCCCAAAGATCAGTGGACCCCAACTTTGAACGTAATCCACATAACGATTATTGTCCAGATCGATCAGATACGCACCCTCACCTTTTTTGATAAACAACGGTGTTCCACCCACACTTTTAAACGCACGTACAGGAGAATCAACACCGCCAGGGATCACATTTCTGGCTTTTTCATACGCTTTAATGCTTTTATCATAGTGCATTCTTACTTTTCCTCTTCGTTATTTTTTATCATTTTACAGAAAGTTTTTAAATAAACGGCTTTCTACTTTTTCACTTCGCTTGAGACAAAATAATACAAACTATCGATCTCTTGCCATGTTAAAAAGTAGGTAGGCATGACCTTATGCTGACCTGTCAGCGCTTGGAAAAAACGCTCTTTGGAAACATTGGTAATATTGGGAGCTTCAAGAGTGACCGTTTTGCCTTTACTTTGGTATTGCGCGATGATGGAGCCCTCACCTTTTTCACCATGGCATTTGTTACAGCCAATGCCTCTTGGGTTGGAATAAAGCATCTTCGCATACTCCATTTTGGTGATAAAATCTTCGCTAAACAGTGGTGTTATTGCAAGGAGTAGTACCACGTTACATGTAAGCCAAAATCGCGTCAAAACTGCTTTATCCTCTCTTTATTCGTAATTAGGTATAGTACCAAAAATGAACTAAAAGGATGTTTTGATGCAAATCCTCGATGGAAAAGCACTGTCAGATCAAATCAAAATTGAACTCAAAACAAAGAGTGATACATTAAATCTCAAAGGCATCACACCCGGACTTGCCGTGATTTTAGTCGGTGATGACGTGGCGAGCCAAACCTATGTCAAAATGAAAGAAAAAGCGTGTGATGTGGCAGGAGTTTACTCCATCATTCATAAGATGCCAACGACCATTTCACAAGAGAAGATTTTAGAGACGATTGCGATGATTAACGCCAACCCCAATATCGACGGCGTGCTGGTGCAACTTCCCCTTCCCAAACATGTTGACACGACAAAAATTATCGAGGCGATTGACCCTAAAAAAGATGTCGATGGCTTTCACCCTTTCAATGTCGGTCGTTTAGTCGCAGGACTGGACAG
>DBTO01000101.1 GCA_002307095.1 Sulfurospirillum sp. UBA1314 | reverse complement strand
TTTTAATGCACTCCATTGGGTTGTACTCTGCGATGGGAACGTGTTTGAGTGCGGCAGCATGAATCACAAAATCTGCACCATACATTGCGCTTTTTAATCGATCGGCGTCTCTAACATCGCCAATAAAAAAGCGCATGCACGAATTGGTAAATTGTTGCGCCATTTCGTACTGCTTGAGTTCATCACGTGAGAAAATGATGATCTTGTTGGGTTTGTAATTTTTTAAAAGAATTTCCGTATATTTTTTGCCAAAGCTGCCCGTACCGCCCGTGATGAGTATATTTTTACCATTAAACACGCTAGCCCTTTGTCGTAGAGTTTGTTTAGTATAAAGCAATTTTAATTCCGCTTCTCATTTGACAATAGTATCATAGGAGTAGTATAATAAAGACAACTTTAAGAGTAGGGGGTCTGTGATGAAAATTTCTAGCAATGGTAACACACAGTTACTCAACACCATTACCCAAAATAAAACCAATACTGACACAACATTAGAGAAAATTGCCGCTACGAAAGAGCTGAGTGGCAAAGACAGTGCAAGTCTTGTTATTTCCGATGCGCTTAGCTCTCAAATCTCTTCTTTAACCCAAAATGTTCAAAATGCCAATGAGACGGTGAGTATGTACCAGATCGCTGACTCTTCATTGCAAGCGATGAGTGCAGGAACTGATAAGCTGAATGAACTCTCGGTGAGTTACAACAATGCAGCACTCAATAGCGATCAAAAAGCGATGCTTAGCGAGCAGTTCGATGCCATTAGCAGTTCGATGCAAGACATCGCCAATCAAACCACGTACAATGGGCAAAATCTTCTTTCCAGCAACTATGGTATGGATGTTTCAGGGCTCAGTTCGCTTTCCATAGACGATCAAGATGGCATTGCAAGTTTTAGTGATAGCCTCAGTACCCTCTCCAATGTTGCAGGTTCTCAAATCAATGCCGCAAACAGTAGCATTACCAATTCACTCACGGCGATCACCAATTTAAGCAGCGCCAATTCACAAGTTTCAGAAACCCCACTCGATCAAAAAATTACCTCACTTAACAGTGACGAGATCAAACTTACCAGTTCCGTACTTGCACAAGTACACCAAAATAGTATGATGCAACAAAGCATTTCGGCACTTTTAAGCTAAAAGTGCCTCCCTCTTTTTAGCCTTCTTTCATGCCACGAATCAACAATAAAACATTTTATGAAAATGCCATCAAGCGGTATGGTTGCACTGCGCGAGGGCTTAATTGGAACTCCAAACAGTCGCAACAGATGCGTTTTGAAGTGATTCATGAACTTTTGGGAAATCATTTGTCTTCCAGTAGTGTTATTGATGCAGGGTGTGGTTTTGGTGATTTGTATCTTTTTTTGCAGCAAAAAGGCGCATTGCCCCGAAAATACACAGGCTACGATATGCTTGAAGAAGCCCTTTTTGTCGCCCACAAACGCACCAAGCAGACCTATGTGTATAAAGATATTTTAAACGATGATTTGGAGTTTGCGGACTTTTACATTGCCAGTGGTTCGATGAATATCTTGAACCGTTTTGAGACGTTTTTGTTTATTCGCAGGTGTTACGAAGTTTCCAAAAAAGGATTTATCTTTAACCTGCTCAGGGGTGAAGAAAAACAGGGGAACTTTAACTACTTTTTACCCGATGAAATTGAAGCACATGTGAGTGATTTTGTCTACGATGTGGAGATTTGTGAAGGCTATATGGATGGTGATTTTACCGTATTTTTGAAGAAGGAAGCGCTATGAAAAAACTTTTATTTGGAGTGGTTGGACTCTATTTGGTGGCGATGGCTTATCTGTATATGACGCAAAACGCGCAGCTTTTTCCGACCCAATTGATCGAGAAGCACGCCAAAGTGAGCAGTGAAAATATCGAACCACTCTCTTTACATGTAAACGATGACGCAGTCTTAGAAGGTGTGTTGCGCAAAGATGCTACGATCGATGCGGGGTTGATTATTTACTTTGGTGGTAACACCGATGATGCGACACAATTTCTTTTACATGTAAAAGCACTTCAAGGCTATGACATTATGGCATTTAACTACCGAGGGTATGTTGGAAGTACGGGTGAGCCAAGTGAACACGCCTTTTTTGAAGATGCGCTCAAGATTTACGATACCTATGCCAAAGGGCGTAAAGTGGTGCTCATTGGTCGAAGTCTTGGCAGTGGCGTTGCAACCTATCTGGCGTCTCAACGCGTTGTGGATGGCTTGGTGCTCATTAGCCCCTACGATTCGATTCTCTCCCTTGCCAAACTCAAATACCCGTTTTTCCCCATTGATCTTTTGCTTCAAAACAAGTTTGAAAGTGTGAATTACCTTCCCTTTGTTAAGGCGAAAATAGCCGTCATCGAAGTGGAACACGATACGATCATTCCGCACTACCATCTTGAAAAACTCTTAGAAGCAATGCCTTCTCGCCCTTTACATATCATCCTCGCCAACACCACTCATGCCACTGTGCTCGACCACCCCGCTTTCACAAAAAAGCTACAAATGATCTTAGGAAAAATTGATGAATAAATGCTATGTAAAACACTCCGTTGTCCCCAAAATCAGACGCTTTACCCCATGGGTGTACGCCAATGAAATCGACTCAAGCGCTGAGGAGTTTCAAAGTGGCGAAGTCGTCGCACTGTTTTCCAAAAAAGATGGTTTTTTAGGAACCGCCTATGTCAACCCCAAATGCGCTATTTTCGCACGGATCCTCAGCTTTGGCAAAGAGGAGATCGGTAAAAAGTTTTTCCATAACCGCATCAAGCGTTCAATCGCCAAGCGTGAAGCGCTTTTACATGGTACTAACGCGGTACGCCTGATTCACTCCGAAGCCGACTTTTTGCCAGGACTGATTGTCGACAAATACGGCGACACGCTCTCCATGCAGATCAACACCGCAGGTATGGAAATCTTTCGTGAACTCATTTTAAGCACACTCAAGCAGCTCGTAAACCCTTCATGGATCGTCGAAAAATCCGACATTCACTCCCGAGAAATCGAAGGCTTGGAGAGCAAAAATGGCACCCTTTTTGGAACGCCTACTAAAGAATTTACGTTGAATGAAAATGGGCTCCATTTTTTAGTCGACATCGAAGATGCCCAAAAGACAGGGTTTTACCTCGACCAACGCAAAAATAGAGCCATCTGTGCGAGTTACATCAAAGAGAACGACACCGTGCTTGACATCTGCTGCAATGCAGGTGGTTTTGGCATCTATGCGCTTTCAAAAGGGGCTAAAAATGCTGTATTTGTCGACATTTCCGAATCGGCAATAGAACAAACCAAAGCCAATTTAGCAGCCAACGCGATGGAAAATTACGAAACTTATGCCGCCGACGCGTTTACCTTTATGAAAGAGAAAAAATACAAAAACAGTTTTGATCTGATCATACTCGATCCACCATCCTTCGCCAAAACCAAAGAGCAAGCCAGTGGCGCCAAACGAGGCTTCAAACACCTCTTAATGGAGTCCACCAAAGCGGTCAAAGACGGTGGCTTAATCGCTCTGTTCTCCTGCTCCTTCCACGTCGGCAAAAAAGAGCTTTTAGAGATCGCCATGGAAGTCTCCCACGATCTTAAAGTGCAATACATTTTACTAGAGCAAATGCAACAAGACAGCGACCATCCATGCCTTATTAATGCGAGTGCATCGTTTTATTTGAATGGATTGTTGCTCAGGGTGGAGAAGTAGCCATTTGAATGGCTATTCTTTCTCTTCTTCTAAGTTCTTAAGTATTCTTTCAAAACATCTTTTTGCTTTTGTAGCATCTGAATATAATGATGTGCAAGGCTTAGTATCATTGTCTGATGATTCACAGATATTAAATAAATGTGAGTTAAGAATATCAACATATTCTTTGAGAAAAAGTATAAGCTTATCAACTTTTCCCCACGTTGTTTTATCATAAGGTCGATCTTTTAGATCAGTATGTGCAATCTTTGTATCTCTCATGGCTTTTAGTGCTTTTATATCTGTTTGAAATTCAGAAGAAAATGATTGCAAAGTTGAGTCAACAACATCAAGTAACTCTTGTGTTGTAAATATTTCAGGAAGAGGTTCCAAATTGAAAAAAGTATATTTTACTTGCTGGTATAAACGTTTATTTTGGTCTTGATTGGGAAAAATTCTAAAATTACACAGTAAATTATTGTGTAATTTCTTAATATTATTGCTATCTTGATTTTCTTCAAAAATCTTACATAAAGATAAAATGACTGAATTTATCATATTTGATTGAAGGGCAACGATAAAAGCATCAAACTTTTTTTCTTTGATGAAATCAATTCTTGAATCTATCGTTTTGAGAATTTCAAGAGCTTCTATAGCTTCAAATAGATTGTTTTTTAGTGCATTAATTTTGTGAGTAATAGCTTCTAAGCTCATAATGAAAAATTACCGTTGTCGATAAACTTCAAAAATTCTGCTTTGAATTTAGCTCTGTTTTCATCTTCTTGAATCCACGGAAGGTGGATTTTTCGCTCGGCTTCGATGATGGGAAACCATGTTTTTTGCAAAGTATGGTCGAGCATACAGCGATCATAGATTGACTCCAAAAAGTTCCAGACGATGAAGGCGTAGGTGTTGTATTGTGTCTCTTCATCGAAAGAGCATTCACGGTTTTGTTGGAGTAGAAAAGGTTTATTGAGGGCTTCTTTGAGAATTTCAAAGTACATTTTATCGATCTCACCATAGTGTACCACTTGCATCGTTTTGCGATACGTTCGCATCGAATAGAGCAGGGCAAAGATAGCCAAAGTTGTGGCAATCACGCCCATAATGGAACTAATCGCTGTCCACATGGTTTCGTATTCATCGCTTAAAAAAATTTCCATCAAAACTCCTTTTAAATGAGGTTTAAAATCGGTGGGACTGACTCAAGCATTTGTGCAATGCGAGAATCTGTTTTAGCACATCCATAGACATCGACATAGAGCTTTTCAAGCCATGTTTGCAAGGTCTCTTTGGGAACTTCCCGTAAGCTTGGATGATAAACTAAAAGCTCCATAGGAGGCGGTTTTTCAGCACTTTGAAGCGGTAAGATATAATCAAAGGGGTCAATCTTTAAGGCTCCCAAGCGACGATAAAACTGCTCTCGTTTTTCACGAATTTCTTGCTCCGATGAGCTTTTCTCTGGCGAGTCTATTTCGATCAGCAGCGCTTTTGTGCCATGGGTTTCAAAGAGTTGATAAATGCTACTTTTTAAAAGTGTTGAGCCCAGTCCGATGCCGCGAAGGCTCTCATCAACCGCCATGTATTCGAGTAAGAAAAAATCGTCTTCATGGGGATGATACATCATACAAAATCCAACTATTTTTTCGTCATTGTATGCTAGATAAATAGTATAAAAAGAGGCACGTTGCATGGCTAAAAGTGCGTCGCGGGATTTTTGCTCTGAGAGGGGAAAAGCAGTTGAGTAGATGGCATAAAAACCATCAAACTCATGTGCATTATGGTGCTCTAACGCTTTTACATGTAAAGCCATGAGAGGTTATTTCAAAATGCGTGGTAAGGTAATTCCCGTTTGCCCTTGGTATTTACCGTGTTTGTCTTTATACGTGGTCTCACACTCGGTATCACCCTCTAAAAAGAGCACTTGCGCGATGCCTTCATTGGCATAGATTTTGGCTGGAAGTGGTGTCGTATTGGAGATTTCGATGGTGATGTGCCCTTCAAACTCTGGCTCAAAAGGTGTGACATTGACGATAATGCCACAACGTGCATAGGTACTTTTTCCAAGACAAATCGCAAGCACATTTTTAGGGATGCGAAAATACTCCACAGTACGTGCTAAGGCAAATGAATTGGGTGGAACGATGCAGATGTCACCCGTAAAATCAATGACATTTTTATCGTCAAATTCTTTGGGGTCAACCACGGTCGAATTGACGTTGGTAAAAATCTTAAATTCACGTCCCACGCGGATGTCATACCCGTAACTGCTTACACCGTAACTGACGACATCTTTGCCCACTTGCTCTTCGCAAAAAGGCTCTATCATACGCTCTTTCAGCGATTTTTCTCGTATCCAACTGT
>DBTO01000058.1 GCA_002307095.1 Sulfurospirillum sp. UBA1314 | reverse complement strand
GATGTTTGCGACTTCATGTCGTGCATGAAAGTTACGAATCGTTGTTGTGCTGTGTTTTTTAAAGCTTTTGGCATGCAAGACGGTCAGTTCGCGATTGCCGGTATCAAGCATAACGGTGTTGACACCACGCGCTAAGGTTTGAAGATTGGCATCAGGACCTGCAATAGAGCGAAAGCGGTCCATCATTGTAAAGGCATCTTCATTGAGGTAGAAATAAAGGCTTTGAAAACGAGCCCCACCACCAAATTCAAAATGGCTAATGCCTGCATCTCTTGCTGCGGCTACCGCAGGGAGAAAGTCATCCATAAGTACACGTCCACCAAAAACCGATTGAAAACCATCTCTAAACGTCGTATCCATCACATCGATGTATTTTTTCGCCATCTTCGTTTTGCCCTTTTACTGTTGTTGTTTTTTGTTGCAAGATTGTATAGAAGCAGCCCAAGCCGCTACAACTTTCAAGTTACCTTTTTGCAATAATTCTAGGATAGAATTATCCGTCTAAAGAGGGCAAGATCCAAGTATCTAGCACCTTTTTCAAAGAGATAAACTTCCATAAACGTGACCCTTTTTGTTTAAATCTAACTAAAAGCCATAGTCAAAATTTTAGTATTTTATCATTTTATTTATTAAATCAAACCCATGAAAAAGTGGTTTTAAAGCAGGTGTAACTGAGCCAATCAATTCTCAAATAAAGAGTGATTGGCTCACGTTTACATGTAAAGCAGAATCCTTAAGAAATAGCGCGCTCAAGGAGATAAAAAAGGGAACGATACTCTAATCCGCTCTCTTCACTCAGACCAATTTCGCATGGTTTTCCTGTTGAAAAGGCTAATTTTGTATCACTAGGGATGGATGCTTTAAGATGACGTAACGCTGATTTATTGAGCTCTGGATAGTTAAACCCACGATCTCCCGCAAAGCCACAACAGGTGACATCCGCAGGAACCGTTACTTTAGAGCTGCATAAACGTGCAATTTTTTCAAACTTCTCAGCTAAGCCCATTTTACGGGTACTACAGATCGTATGAATCACGACAGGTTCATTTATCTGTTTAATCGTTAAACGATCCAACAAATAATCGTGTATAAATTCAATAGGATCATGTACTTTTAGGCCTGTTGTAAAGTATTGTGCCATTGTTTTTGAACATGAACTCATATCACACAAGATAGGGTACGTGCCATTTTCACTGGCTTTAATTAACGCCTCCTCAAGCTCCTGTGATTTCTGTTTTCCTTCATCTTTATACCCTTTGCTTGAGAAAGGCATACCACAGCACAATGGCTTTAATTGCTCTGGGAAAATCACTTCAAAGCCTGCTTTTTCTAAAATGCCGATGATGAGTTCATCCAACTCTTTCTCTTCACCTTTTGGCTTTGGATTGCCCATGGTACGATTCAGGCACGATGAAAAATAGACTACTTTGTCAGCAACACCAAAGAGTTTTCGACTGTCTTTAAACGTATGTCCTCCGGGAAGACTGGTTGTCCATAGTGGCAATTTATTTCCGCTGAGTGCGGTAACACCTGCGCTCATTGCCTTCATAACGCCATCAGGAATAACAGCATTGACACCTTTTACGGCACTTAAAACAAAGCTACCTACCCCTAAAATGGTTCCATAGTTATTGGCAATCATGCTAGCAATTTTGTGCTGCGTTGGGGTGATTTGATGTGCACGAATCTTCTTCGTCAATGCACCCGTATCAATGCCAACTGGGCAGACCAGTGAACAGAGTGAACACGTGGCACAGGTTTCAACCCCATCGTACTGATACAATGCTTGAAACGCTTCAAGCGCCTCCTCATCCCCTGCATTTTTCAGGGTACTCATATAACGATTGGAGACAATGCGCTGTCGTGGAGTGAGTGTTAAAAAGTTCGATGGACAGGCAGGTTCACAAAAACCACACTCGATACACTTATCGATATACTCATCTGTAACCGGCATTGATTTGAAATTTTTAAGATGCGCTTTAGGATCGCTATTGATAATAACACCAGGATTGAGAAGCCCACGAGGATCAAAAATATTCTTAATCTCTTTCATGAGCATATAAGCATCATTTCCCCATTCCAATTCGACAAATGGAGCCATATTGCGCCCTGTACCGTGTTCGGCTTTTAGACTACCATGGTATTTTGTGGCCACTTGTTCAGCGACATCTTGCATAAACGCCTCGTAGCGTTGAATCTCTTTAGGATCTTCAAACGCTTGGGTAAAGACAAAGTGAAGGTTACCATCCAACGCATGTCCAAAAATAATCGCTTCGTTGTAACCATACTTTTTAAAAAGGTCTTGAAGCTCCAACGTCGCATCTGCCAAAGATTCGATAGGATACGCCACATCTTCGATGATAACCGTTGTTCCACTCTCACGCACAGCGCCAACTGCGGGAAAAAGTCCTTTACGAATTTTCCAATACTTCGTATACTCGTACACATCTTTGGTAAAATGCAGTGGCATTTCGGGTTCAATGTGAGAGAGCTTTTCTAAAATCACCGCAATGTTTTCGTCTAATTTGGCATCGTTTTCTGCGCGACTTTCGACTAAAAGTGCCGTAGCGGTAGGACTAAGTGTCTTGAGGAAACTTGGCATGCCTTCTTTGTTTTCAACACTCGAAAGCCCTGCTCGATCCATCAGCTCAGCCGCAGCCACGTTTTCTTTACACTGCGTTTTAAGTACAATGACCGCGTCACAGGCATCTTTGATGTTTTTAAAGATCATCAACGCACTGGCTTTATCTTTGTACTCCGGAACGGTTTTAAAGGTAATCTCTTTGATAAATCCCAAAGTTCCTTCGCTACCGATCATGAGGTGCGCGATAATATCAATCGGATCTTCATAATCCACGAGCGCATTGAGGCTATACCCACAGGTATTTTTGATCTTAAATTTACGGACGATTTTATCGTGAAGGGCAGGATTGGCTTTAATCTCAGCCGAGAGTGCGCTGATGCGTTCTACCAGAGCATGATGGTACTGTTTAAAGCTTTTGATACTTTGGGGTGACGCCGTATCAAGTTCAGAGCCATCATGGAAGATAATCTTCATTGCTTCAAGCGTTTTATAGGAGTTGTCGGTTGTACCACAGCACATACCACTCGCGTTATTCGCTGCAATGCCTGCAATCATCGCGGAGGTAATACTCGCAGGATCGGGACCGATTTTTTTCCCATACGGAAGCAAATACGCATTTGCATCCGAACCAAGCACGGAAGGTTGCATGGTAATGGTACTCACCTCTTTATTGACATTGATCCCTTTCCAATCACGTGACGTCATGAGTAAAATAGAATCGGTAATCGCTTGTCCTGAGAGGCTTGTTCCTGCCGCACGGAAAACAACCGGCAAGGAAAGTGAAGAGGTGATTTTAAGAATTTGACTCACTTCATCCGCATTATTGGCCCAAACGACGACTTTGGGAACTAACCTGTAAAACGAAGCATCCGTACCGTATGCTATGGTATGAAGGGGATCTGTAAAGATTCTCTTCTTGGGAATGAACGTGATGATTTCATTGTAGAAATCAAGATAATTTCCGCTTAATAACATTCACAATCCTTTATAAGGGGTTTTACTCAGTGTAGCAATTCTGCATAAAAAACATATGACATTTAATTGAAAATCTTTACATGTAAAGGCAGAAAAGAAGAAAAGTGACATGCTTTACATGTAAAAGAGAAAAAGAGAAACAATTTCAGGGACAACTTTCATGATCGATCCCTTCAACACGTGTAAAACAGCTTTAAAAAAAGTGTAAAAACAGCGCTTCCGTCATTCAAAAATACTTTACATGTAAACCTAGTAGCGTAAAATATACCCCACATCCACCACCGTTTCAATGCACTCAAAAGGGATCTTTTTACGAAGTCGTCGCATCAAAGAGCGGATGGAATCAGGACTTGCAAAGTTTCCTTCCCACACCATCGCTTGAATTTTATTGAAGGTGACGACTTTGCCTTTTTCACTGATAAGGACATTTAAAAGCAGTTTCTCTTTACGAGAGAGGTGTTCTTGAAATTCCCCGATAGCTAAAAGACTGGTCTTGAAATCAAACAAACAGCCGTGCCCTAAGTCGACAATATCATGGCGAATGTTGCACAGTTTTTCAATTTTAATCTCAAGTTCATCAATAAAAAATGGCTTTTTCAAAAAATCGTTACAACCATAATTGTAAGCATCTTTGATCACCTCAAGTTCCACACTGGAACTCATAATAATCACGGGCGTTTCAGGATAAAAATCGCGTATTTTTTTTAAAATCTCAATGCCATCAAGACTGGGGACATTGATATCTAAAATAAAACAGGCATAGCCATTGTCCAAAGCATTATACGCATCTTGTCCATCGATAAATGAATTAAGCACATATCCTTTAGCTTCTAAGCGTTTAACGATCGTGCTATTAAAACGTGCGTTGTCTTCCAAAAGTAAAATTTTCATTCGCAGCCTTTTGTTGCATTTGGAACAAGGAGTGTAAATTCAACCGTGCTTGAACCCAAATTTTGCACGCGAATCGTTCCACCCATTTTATCTTCAATAATCATCTTTGCCATGTATAACCCAAGTCCCGTTCCATTTTTAGTTGTCGTAAAATAAGGATCAAAAATAAACCCGATGATTTTCTCAGAAATATGACCGCCATCATCGCTTATCACAATTTTTGTCTGAAGCGTTTCGCGACTCACTTCAATGAAAATTTTACCACCCTTTTTATTTTTAGTAAGCTTATTTTTAGCGTTATTGACCACATTGATCAGCACCTGCTTGAACTCATTTTCATAGCCATAAACAGGGAAACTCTCTTCATCGTTTAGATAATTGACACTGAGATCAATATGCGCATAAAAGATCTGCCGACCTACAATCTCTAGCACTTCATTGAGTGCTTGCTTCGCACAAAAGAGTGTTTTTTTGGTCGAAGGTTTGAGGAAATTACGGAAATCTTTAAGGGTTTGCGACATATATTGTATCTGAATAATAGCTTCATGAACAAACGATTTCATTTTTAAACGATCCATATCGCCGCTATTAAAGCAAAATTCCATATCTTGCATAATGGCAGAAAGCTCTACCAAAGGCTCATTCCACTGATGGGCAATGCCCGCAATCATCTCGCCCATTTCCGTCAGCTTGGATTGTTGAATGATAAATTGTTGCTGTTGTACACGCTCAGTCGTATCATCCATGATACAGACAATTCCCCCAAGACTTCCATCGCTGTTGCTGTAGACGGCTTTATTCAGCGTGAAAAGTCTGGCTCTTTTGTGAGGCAGATGCAGCATCAATTCAAACGCACCCGCACCTTTTGTTTTAAGAAGATCCAAATCGCTCTTGTGTCTCTCCTCTGCCCATTCTTTTGGAAAAAAATCAAAGATAGACTTTCCGATAATCTCCTCTTTTGTCTGGTCATATAACTTGGCAAAAGCGATATTACTCCCGATATATTTACCTTCAACATTGGTAAAATAGATAGGATTGGGGATCGTGTCGAGTAGCACTTTAATAAACTCCAACTGATTTTTCAATGCCATTTCACTCTGTTGACGAATACGAACGTTTTGCATCAAAAAGAGTATGACCATCGCAATCGCGCTTAAAATAGCTATAAAAAGCCAAACATACTGTTTATACTCTTCGTAAAATGAAAAAGGTTTGTTGATCACTTCAAAATTTTTTAAAACATACGAAGGATCAAGCTGATGGTACTCAAGCTCTTTATAATCAAAGAGGTAACGATTGGGGCTTCGCTCCACAATGGGAATCGTGCGAGGGTCTTTTCCTGCAAGTATTTGATCCACTATTTTTGAAGCGGCCTCTGCTTGAGCCGTTGCACTGGTTAAAAAGCCTCCAATAATGCCATAATCCAAGTAGAAATCCCACAGACCATAAATGGGAATATCCGTAATTTTACGAATCTGCTGTAAATTGTCTTTATAGGTAAAAAATCGCCCTGCACTGTCTTTAAACAGCAAAACCCATAAAATAGCACTATTTTTGCTAAGTCCTGTCGTTTTTGAAGCGATTTCGTCCATATCCATACTATTGACATATTCGATTTCAATTCGGTCTTTGTATTTGGGGGAGACCGCATCAATCTCTTTGCGAACCGCGTCACCAGTGATCGATTTTTCATTAATAATTAAAATTTTATCAAGATAGGGTTGTAAGGTAAGCATTAAATCGATATTTTTTTCAATATCCACATTTTCAACGACACCACTAACGCGTTCAATACCTTCTATCAGCGCAGGTTCAAAATTGTTGATTCCCAAAAAAACAATAGGTTTTTTAGAAAAAAGCTCTTCGTAATGTTCTTTGACAAATGCCAAGGCACTGTTATCAACCGCAATGATCACATCAAAGGAAGCATATTTAAAGCGCTCTTTGTAATAGTGATAAAATGCGTCTAAATATTCAGGGGTATCAATACGTTTGGTATCCATATACTCTGTTGAGATAAAGATATTCTCTTTATCCAAGAAATTTTTCTCAATCGTTTTTGAGATATCATCACTCCACTTATACCCTTTATGGTACGACTGAAGAATCAAAATATCTTTTGTATTTTGAGCCAAAAGGATGGTGGAACAGACACATAAAAGAAGAAAAATCTTTTTCATATTGTGTAAAAGTGCGGTTAAATAATAAAGAAATTTTCGGGATGTTTAATAATAGCACCATGTTCTGCAATTGCTTCATCTGGCATATTATAACGCTCGTTAAAGATAGGATGATGAAATTGAACCTCTTCATTAATAATCTCAAAAACCATGGTTTCGTAGACAATTTTTTTAGAGTCACCTTCAAAAAAAGAGTGTCGCACATGCATACTAATCGTTGAAATTAAAAACTCGCGCTCAGCTATTTTAATGACATTTTTTAGCTCTAACTCTCGCATCAATGACCTTTCTTATTCAAAAAATAAAAGTCATAGTAACATAATTCAACATTAAGTTTGATAAAAGATTGAGAAAAAAGGAGAAAAAAGAATGGTGCGGACGGGGGGATTTGAACCCCCACACACGTAGTGCGCTACCACCTCAAGGTAGTGTGTCTACCGTTCCACCACGTCCGCATAAAAGAAGTGAGAGAGCGTTGAATGCTCTCTCTAGAATACTTGTTTGTCTAACTATTAAAGAAATGGATTTGCGTAAAGAGCGATCAAAGCGATAACAAGGGTATAAATAACTTGTGCTTCAATCATCGCAAGAGAGATGAACATGGTTGTCATCAATTTGCCACCAAGACCTGGGTTTCTAGCAGTTCCAGAAATAGTTGCTGCTGCTGTATTACCCATACCAATAGCACCACCAAGCGCAGCCAAACCTAGACCAACACCTGCAGCAAGTACAGAATAACCTTTAAGCATTTCGCCATCACCTGCAAATGCAAACGTTGCAAATGCTACCATCAAAAAAAGAATCTTTTTCACAGATTGCTCCTAATTTTTTTCAAAGTCGGTTCGGATAAAGTCCCTACTTTCCACTTTGTGAGCGAGATTATAGCCACCCAATTGTTAAAAAGCCTTTAAAGTTATCGCTCTAACCCTAGCTCAATTTTATTTCCAGTTTGTTTCAAGATTTTGACACGTACTTTTTGTTCAAGCGCTAAATAATCACCTACTTTTTCAACGCGGTGATCGGCAATTTTAGAGACATGTAAAAGTCCATCAATGCCACCAGGAAGTTCAACAAACGCACCAAAATCAACAATACGTTTGACAATACCATCAACCACTTCATCTTGAACAAACGTTGGTACGGGTTTTTCTT
>DBTO01000242.1:11963-12167 GCA_002307095.1 Sulfurospirillum sp. UBA1314 | reverse complement strand
ATGGACTGTTTATCAACACCGCTGGTATTGGAGAGATTCAGTATGAGGGTATTTCAGCGCATAACTTAACACAGGGCGATGTCATCATCGTCTCGAATGAAGTAGGCAATCATGGTGCGTGCATTTTGGCAACACGCGAAGAGATCGAGCTAGAGAGCGATCTTCAAACCGATTGTGCTAGTTTATGGAAACCTGTGGAAGCGC
>DBTO01000242.1:7358-11720 GCA_002307095.1 Sulfurospirillum sp. UBA1314 | reverse complement strand
GTTTATGGAAACCTGTGGAAGCGCTCATAAATGCAGGGGTGAAGATTCATGCGCTTCGTGATGCAACCCGTGGAGGGCTCAGTGCGGTTCTCAACGAATGGGCGGAGACATCTAAAGTGTGCATCGAAGTGGATGAGGCGAAGATCCCTGTGGCGCAAGAGGTTAAAGGAGTGTGTGAACTTTTAGGATTTGAACCCTATGAGTTTGCCAATGAAGGAACAATGGTCATCTGCTTGCCCGAGAGTGAAGCGCAAAAAGCTATTGATGTGCTGCAGCACTTTCCTGAGAGCGCCAAATGTGCACTCATCGGAAACGTTACCAATGCCTTTACATGTAAAGTTGTTTTACACACGCCATGGGGCTCGGAGCGCTTTTTAGAACCACCCAAAGGTGAGCTACTTCCAAGGATCTGTTAATGCACGAATTTTCGATTGTTACGGCACTGTTAGAGATGTGCGAGAAAAATGCCCAAGAAAATAACGCCACTAAAATTACCAAAGTCGAGATCAAAATCGGCAAGCTCAGTGGTGTGGAGCCTTATCTTTTGGAAACCGCGTTTGATACGTTTAAAGAAGATGGGATTTGCGCGGGGTGTGAATTTGTCGTTCATGTGCAAGAAATTGTGGTGCATTGTGAAAGCTGTCACGCTGAGGCAACGCTCGCGCAAAATGAGTTTGTTTGTCCTACCTGTCAAAGTACCGATCTTCGCGTGATTGATGGTGAAGAGATGTACCTGATGCATTTGGAAATGGAGTAAAGGGAATCTTATAAATCTGTAATGTATAATCAGTGATTAAATAACATCACTTTATTAAGGATGCTAATGCTAAACGAGTTACGACGTGCAACCCTTGAAGATTTACCCGAGATCATCAAGATCTACAACGAGGCGATTAAAGATGGCATCTCTACGGCTGATAGTAAAATCGTCAGTGTCGAAGATAAATTAGAGTGGTTTCACGCCCATACACCATCGCGTCCTATTTTGGTCAAAGAGTACCACGGGCGCATCATTGCGTGGATCAGTTTGCAACCTTTTTATGCCAACCTTTTGGCGTATAACACCAGTGCGCGTATCAACATCTACATCGATAAAAACTTCCAAGGCAAAAAATTGGGGCAACAGTTTTTGAGTGAAGCGATTGAGCAAGCAAAAGGGTATGAAATCAAAACACTCTTAGCACTTATCTTTTCAGAAAATGCTCCCAGTTTAAAGCTGTTTAAAAAGTTGAGCTTTAAAGAGTGGGGCAATCTGAACCGCGTCGCGACGATTGAAGGGATGGATAAAGACCTTTTAATTTTGGGACTTCGGATAGAAGAGTGAGCATGAACAAAGAGGCATTGATTATTTTTGATATGGATGGGACGTTGATTGACTCAAGTGCAGCGATGACAAACAGTGTCAATTATGTGCGACACAGTTTAGGGCTTGAACCCATTGGGCAAAAGTATTTGGAGTACCATATCAATCAACCCGATCAACATTTACCTAAGATTTTTTACAACACAGAAGCGTATGATCCCTCTCATCGGGCGTTGTTTAAAGAGCACTATCTGGAAAATTCTCCATCAATGATTTCACTCTATCCCGATGTTGAGGCGATGTTGTATCAGCTTTCACAGAAGGCATATTTAGCTGTTGCGACCAATGCGAGTGACTATTTTGCGCGTCATATGTTGGAGAAAATGGGCATCATTGGCTATTTCTCAGACATTGTGGGTGCCAATAACGTTGACGTTCCTAAACCCAATCCTTTAATGGTGTATCATTTAATGCAAACCCTCAAATGTGAGCCTTCAAAAACGATCTTGGTGGGTGATAGCATCAAAGATGAAGGGGCTGCCTTGAACGCGGGGATTGCATTTATCTTCGCAGGATGGGGCTATGGCACAAGTGAAACCGCGTCACTGCGTGCCCAAAATATAACAGAGCTTCTAAGCCTTTTGGAGACGTTTATTTAAAAAGCTCCAAAGGTGCTTCAAGGGTACGTTTGATGATGTTCATAGGCGTTTTTAGTGTGTCTAAAATGAGATGTGTCTCAATTTTTGGATCATTCACGGAGCCTGTTACATCCACATTCGTCGCGATGCGTTTATCTTCCCCTAAAATAATCCCGCCTACAATTGGAATCATATCGATCGCGTTACTAAAGCTTTTGAGCGTTTTGATCTCCAGTTTGAGATTGAGCGTATCGCTTTGTGAATCCACACTTCCATGTCCTAAAATATCAGCACTTTTACCGCGCAGTTGCAGGTCACTGATCTGCATCGTGTCGTTGGTTTGGTTAAATTCTACGTATCCATTGTCGACAAAATAGCCCTCTTGATTGAAGCTTGGATCGCTAAAAACCAGCAACGAAGGAATCGCATTGATCGTTGCCATCAAATTGTTAAAAAATTTGAGGTCTTTGACGTAGGTTTGGTGCATGATGAATGTTCCTTTCATATGCTGGTCATCCTTGCCTTCGATGTTGAGTGAAAAATCGCCTTGATTAAAATAATGTTTGTTGAAAAGGGCATTAACTGCGTCTGCATCTAATGCCGTTGCACTGATACCGAGGCTGCCTTTTTTCTCTTCATATTCAAACGTCGATTTGCCTCGTTTGGATGTGAGATGAATGGTGTCTTTGTAAAGGTTCATCGTGTAGCGCTCGCTGAGGAGTGTTTTATTGTTATCTGTATCAATGAATGACGAGTTTTCGCCAAAAAGAGTCGTCTTAATCGGTATATTTGAAGGTTCATTGCCTTGCGGTATTGCGATGTTGAGATCTTTTACATGTAAAGTGATATCTTTGTCAAAATGCAACGAGAGTGTGTTGTTCGTCGTACTCGCATCGAGTGTTTTGGTGTCGGTACGAAGGGCTATTTCAAAGTCACGAACGGGTTCTCTTGCTTGTAAAAAAGGTGTCGTGACATCTTGCAGACTGATTTTAGCATCAAAGGTGTCAAAGTCTTTGGTTTGAACGCTCACAGCACCTTTTGTAAGCGACATATCGTGCATAAACGGTGAAGAAAGTGCGACTTTGCTTAAATCATTTAAGATAAATTGATTGGTGTCGTTGGCAAAAATCAAGGTTGTTTCAAGACCGGGCAATACCATCTTTGTGGTGCTGTTTTCAATGGAAAAAGAGGCATTTTGATCGCTCATATTGGCGATATTTAAAAGCGCGTTTCCACTAAAATCAAGCAAAAGTGCATTGATATCAATATCGCCATCAAATCGGCTTTTCTTCACATCAAAAAGACCGGTGGCATTGATATCAAAAAGGTTTTTGTAGCGTAAATTAGTATTATCCAGGGTAATTTTAAAGTTATCAAGTTTGATTTCGCCGTACTTTGTTGACATAGGAAGACCACTGAGGGTAAAGTCACTAGGGTAAAGTTTGAATTTCCCTGTCGCGTTGATATCATAAGGTAAAAAACGGATATCTAGCCTGATATTTGCATCGGTTTTACCCGAAGTTTGTGTGATAGGAACATCGATTTTAAAAGCATGTAAAATTTTATGTATCGGAGCATCCAATTTTGAGGTTGCATTTAGGTCAACCACAATACCTGTACCTTTGCCAATAAGGTTGTAGATATAGACATCGGCTTTGTTAACCGTACGGTTTTCATAGGTGGGTTCATGAATATCAAACAGGAGTTTGTCATTTTTAAACTCAATCCCAATCTCTTTGACATGTGCAGGAGGAACGCTTGGCTCAAAGCTCACGGTGGCGTTTTTCACCGTTGCCGTTCCGTGCATGAGTTCGGGAAAATATTCCCCTGTTGCGATGTTCAGTTTGCCTTCAAAAAAGTGTAAAAGGTACTCCTCGCCGACGATATTTTTATCGATCCAGTCTTTGGCAATTTGGTCAAGTTCAACCTGTGAGACGATGAAATCCATCAGATCTTTAAGCGCTTTATTGTTAAACGTTTCGCTTTGGACATGATAGGTTAAAAGCGTGTCTTTAAGGTCTAAAAGCGCGATGCCTTTGAGCCCAAAGATATCGAAATTGCCCTCAAACGAATGGTTTTTAGTCTTAAAATCCATCCGCGCTTTTCCGTTTACATGTAAAGCATAATCTTTCAAAAATGCCTCTTGAATTTCAACTTCGATGTTCCATTTTTCAATGGGCGTGATGATCAGATTGACGCTGAGATGTTGGCTATCGAGTTTGAAAAGATTTTCTTCATAATGTAAGGAGAGTGTTTCGTTGGCATAGAGAATCTTTTCGATGCTGATTTTGCTAAAAAATTGGTTCAGGTAGGGAAAATTTTTAATGAGTTCGGCACTCTCTTCGAGTGAAGTATCGGTTTGTGTCTCTTTTTTTATTTCGAGTGTCTGGATACTTACAATCAATTTTTTATCTAGTTTCA
>DBTO01000242.1:790-7083 GCA_002307095.1 Sulfurospirillum sp. UBA1314 | reverse complement strand
TATATAATTGATCAATTTTTAACGTCGGTAATGTTACATTATCGATTGAAATGCCATTGACTAGGGTGCCAATTAATGCTACGAAAAAAAGAACGATGAACAGTAAAAGTATCCAGATATTTCTAATCGTATGTGATGTTGCTTTAATAATCATATATTCACTTCTCTTTCACTTGTCTAGGCCGATGAGCTCCAGCTCTGTCGCCTTTGTGCCACAAGGCTCAATAGGGCAAATTATATCATATATGGTTGATAAAAATTTTGACCTCCATGAGAAGGTCGATAAATATCTCCTCTACATGATCGGTAAACCCCAATCGGGTTGGGTCAGCATTAATGAAAGTCCACTCACGCGTGGTGATTTTTTGTACAAGCTTTCACACTCCAAAGCGCCTTTGAAAGTTATTACCTATATTCCGGGTGAAACGAAAGAGCTTTTATTTGTGCAAATTGCTTTGGCATTTGATCTCTCCTACGAAAAACTGATGCAAGAATACGCTAATGCAACGCCGTATGTTGAAGGGTTTTTGGTGCCTGATACTTATTATATTCCTGTGGGAATTAGCGAAAAACATCTCGTGCATTTTTTATTGGCGAATGCCAAAAAATACCATAAAGATGTATTTGAAAAAATCTTTGGTGAGTTTAATGAAGCCAAATGGCAGAAGTTTTTGGTTATTGCATCGATTATTCAAAAAGAGGCAGCCAATGCGGAAGAGATGCCCCTTGTCTCCTCGGTCATCTACAATCGTTTGAAAAAAGATATGAAACTCCAAATGGATGGCACGCTTAATTACGGGCAGTATTCGCATACGAAAATCACGCCACAGCGCATTCGTGAAGACACATCGCCGTATAATACCTACATGTACAAAGGTTTACCGCCCAATCCGGTGTGCAGTGTGAGCAAAGAGGCGATATTTGCGGCTATTTTTCCAAAACAGACCAACTATCTCTATTTTGTTAAAAATAAAAATGGGACACATAACTTTTCACTGACGTATGAAACACATTTGGAAAATATAAAAAATTAATGACGTAAATTTAATAAAGCAAAATAAAAAAACGGGTAGCATTAACAAAATCCAGTCAACAAAAAGGGGTAATTATGGTTCAACAAACACGTAAAATCATCTATACAAAAGTCGACGAGGCGCCCGCTCTTGCAACGTACTCTTTTCTGCCAATCGTTCAGGCATTTACTCACAGTTCTAACATCGAAATGGAAATCAGAGATATCTCGCTATCGGGTCGTATTTTGGCGAATTTTCCTGAAAATCTGACTGCTGAGCAAAAAGTGAATGACGATCTTGCCTATTTGGGTGAACTTGCCAACCAGCCAGAGGCAAATATTATCAAACTTCCAAACATCAGCGCCTCTTTGCCACAACTTCAAGCAGCGATCAAAGAGCTTCAAGAGAAGGGCTATAACATTCCAGATTATCCTGAAAACCCAACGAATGAGGCTGAAAAAGAGATTAAAACACGTTATGCTAAAGTTTTAGGAAGTGCCGTAAATCCAGTCCTTCGTGAAGGAAATTCGGACAGACGTGCTCCGCTATGCGTCAAAGAGTATGCTCGTAAAAATCCGCATCGTATGGGAAAATGGACGAGTGATTCTGCATCGCATGTCTCTTACATGAACGAAGGCGATTTTTACGGCAATGAAAAGGCTATCACAGTACCTGAAGCTACTACAGTCCGCATTGAACTGCTTGGAAAAGATGGGTCAACGACAGTGTTAAAAGAAAAATTGGCACTCTTAAAAGATGAAATCATTGATGGTACCTATATGAGCAGTCAAAAGCTCGCTGCTTTTTTTGAAGCGCAAATGCAAGAGGCTCAAAAAAGCGGCATTCTCCTCTCATTACACCTCAAAGCGACGATGATGAAAGTGAGTGATCCAATTATGTTCGGTTACGCGGTCAAAGTCTTTTTTAAAGAGGTCTTTGAAAAATATGCCACGCTTTTTGCTGAGATTGGTGTCAATGCCAATAATGGCTTGGGCGATCTTTACAGCAAAATTGCCACACTCCCTGCAGCGCAAAAAGCAGCCATTGAAGCCGACATTATGAACACCTACGCCAAACGCCCTAAGCTTGCGATGGTGAATTCCGACAAAGGTATTACCAATTTACATGTACCCAGCGACGTGATTATTGATGCGTCTATGCCAGCGTGCATTAGAGAATCGGGGAAAATGTGGGGCGAAGATGGTGCATTGCACGATACCAAAGCGTTGATTCCTGATCGTTGTTACGCACGCATTTATGAAGAGACGATGAATTTTTGTAAGAAAAATGGCGCTCTTGATCCTAAAACAATGGGCTCAGTTCCCAATGTAGGTTTGATGGCGCAAAAAGCTGAAGAGTACGGCTCACACGATAAAACATTCCAGTGTGCAACCGATGGTGTTGTTCGCATCGTGGAGATTACTAGTGGTAAAGTCTTGATGGAACACAACGTTGAAAAAGGCGATATTTACCGTGCATGTCAAGCCAAAGATGCGCCGATTCGTGATTGGGTTAAATTGGCGATCAATAGGGCACGTTTGAGCAAAACACCTGCAATTTTCTGGCTTGATCCTGTTCGCGGTCACGACGCGCAGATGATTCTAAAAGTTGAAAAATACCTCAAAGAGTACGATCTTAAAGATCTTGATATTAAAATTATGACACCTGAAAATGCGATCCGTGAATCCTTAGCACGTATTGTTAAAGGCTTAGACACGATTGCGGTGACAGGTAATGTACTTCGTGATTACCTCACCGACCTTTTCCCGATTTTAGAGGTGGGAACATCGGCTAAAATGCTCTCTATTGTTCCGTTAATGAATGGTGGTGGTTTGTTTGAAACAGGTGCAGGTGGGTCTGCACCGAAACACGTGCAACAATTTATCGAAGAAGATCATTTGCGTTGGGATTCTTTAGGTGAATTTATGGCGTTAACTGCTTCACTTGAACACCTTGATAACGTTGTTGGCAATAAAAAAGCGTCTATCTTAGCCAAAACACTCGATGCGGCAACCGGAAAATTCTTGGATAATAATAAATCTCCCTCTTCCAAAGTGGGTGAATTAGATAACCGTGGAAGTCACTTCTATTTGGCGATGTATTGGGCAGAAGCTTTGGCCGCACAAAGTGATGATAAAGCGCTTGCTGAGCAGTTTAAACCGTTTGCAGCTACCCTTCAAGCCAATGAGCAAAAAATTGTTGCTGAGCTCGCGGCTGTTCAAGGAAAAACTGTTGATATGGGTGGATACTACATTCCAAACTTTGAAAAAACGAGTCAAGCTATGCGTCCAAGTGCTACTTTTAACGCAGCATTGAAAACACTAAATGGCTAATTTTTAATCTTACATGTAAAGAAGGAGTCTCTTTGTCACAAGGGAAAAAAGTTTCGATAATTGGAGCAGGCAATGTCGGTGCAACGGTCTGCTATTGGCTTGCAATGCGTAAACACTGCCGTGAAATTGTGATAATAGACCGTCATGCCAATGTCGCTCAGGGTAAGGCTTTGGATATTCTCCAAGCCACAAGCCCTGAGGGCAGCCACACCCAAATTTCAAGTACTTCGGATTATCAAATGATTGCGGACAGTAACATTGTCGTTATTACCGCAGGAAGTCCACGAAAACCTGGCATGAGTAGGGATGATCTTTTGATGGTCAATGCGAGCATTACACGAGAAATTATCGAAAAAGTGGCGTACTATGCCCCCGAAGCTATTGTGATTATTGTCTCCAATCCCTTGGATGCTATGACCTATGTAGCACTCAAATCGGGGCATTACCCCAGAGGGCGTGTCATTGGAATGGCGGGAATTTTGGATAGTTCACGCATGGAAACCTTTATCTCTCAAAAACTGGGTTTTGGGTACGGACAAGTCACCGCAAGCGTTATGGGCGGACATGGCGACGATATGGTTCCTCTTCCTCGTTACTCTTCTGTTAATGGTGTAGCGCTTACAGATTTACTCACCGATGTTGAAATTGAAGAGGTTATTGAAAAAACGCGTAACGGTGGAGCAGAAATTGTGGGGTATATGGGAACATCGGGCTATTATGCGCCTGCAAACTCTACGGTGAAGATGATTGAAGCTATTTTAAGTGACGCTCGATCCATTTTTCCATGTGCCGTTTTGCTAGAGGGTGAGTACGGATACCATGACACCGTAAACGGTGTACCCGTTGTTTTGGGGGCGAATGGTGTCGAAGAAATTGTTGAGTTACCCCTTAATGCAAACGAGCGCCATCAATTTGGAAAAAGTGTCGAATCCGTGAATGTATTACTTGAAATATTGCGAAAAAATGAGTTTTTTTCCCAGAAAGAGACTCCTCTAACTTAATTTAGAGACAAAAAAAAGATATAGTTAAGATTTTTATTGATTATGATGTGAACTTAACTATACAGTCTTGGCATAAGAAGTTAAATTTTAAGTCAATGCAGGGAGGTTTTATGAATATTCATGAGTATCAGGCAAAAGAGATCTTTAAGAGATACAATGTTCCCACACCCAACGGCTATGTCGCCTTTAACGTTGAAGAGGCTGTCGAAAACGCAAAGAAACTTGGTGGCTCTATTTGGGTTGTCAAAGCGCAAATTCATGCAGGTGGACGTGGTCTTGGTGGTGGCGTAAAACTCGCACGAAGCTTAGATGAAGTCAAAACACTTGCAAATGAAATTCTTGGTATGACGTTGGTCACACACCAAACTGGACCTGCGGGCAAACTGGTTCAGAAAGTCTATATCGAAGAGGGTGCTGATATTGCAGATGAGCTTTACCTTGGTATTGTTCTAGATCGTGCTCGTGAAATGCCTGTAATCATGGCATCACGTGAGGGCGGTATGGAGATCGAAAAAGTCGCGGCTACGTCTCCTGAAAAGATTATCAAAGTTGCGGTTGATCCTTTTATTGGGTTTCAGGCTTTTCATGGTCGTGAGTTAGCATACGGTCTTGGTCTTGCAAAAGAAGAGATCAGCAGTTTTATTAAATTTGCAGCAGCTTTGTATAAAGTGTATATGGAAAATGATGCAGAGATGATCGAAATCAATCCACTGGTTAAAACAAAAAGTGGTGCATTTATCGCATTAGATGGTAAAATGGGCTTTGATGATAATGCACTGTTTCGTCACCCAGACATCGAAGCAATGCGTGATGAGAGTGAAGAAAACCCCATTGAACGTGAAGCTTCAGGTTATGGTCTAAGCTACGTCAAACTGGATGGCAATGTTGGCTGTATGGTCAATGGTGCTGGTCTTGCGATGGGTACGATGGATACAATTAACTACGTGGGAGGAACTCCTGCAAACTTCTTAGACGTGGGCGGCGGAGCGAATGCTCAGACCGTTGCAAAAGGCTTTGAGATTATCCTTAAAGACCCCAACGTCAAATCAATCTTTGTCAATATTTTTGGTGGTATCGTACGCTGTGACCGCATCGCAAATGGCATCTTAGAAGCAACAAAGCTTGTCGATGTTCACGTTCCTGTCATCGTTAGATTGGATGGAACAAACGCGAAAGAAGCCGCTGAAATTTTGAAAAATGCCAATATTAAAAATATTATTACAGCCAGTGATCTTAACGATGGTGCGATTAAAGCCGTCGCGAGTGCTAAAGGAAACTAATTATGAGCATATTGATTGACAAAAATACAAAAGTAATTGTTCAAGGTTTTACGGGCAAAGAGGGTAGTTTTCATGCGGAACAGTGTTTGGCATACGGTACAAAAATTGTAGGAGGCGTGACTCCGGGCAAAGGCGGCACAGAACATTTGGGACAACCCGTGTTTGATACGGTTCGTGAAGCCGTTGTCGCAACAGGCGCAACCGTGAGTATGGTATTTGTTCCACCTGCCTTTGTCGGTGATGCGGTTTTAGAAGCTGCGGACGCTGGTATTGAACTGGCGGTGATTATCACCGAAGGATCTCCCGTTCGCGACATGCAAAGAGCTAAAGCATACGCCGTTAAAAAAGGGATGAAAACCATTGGACCAAACTGCCCAGGCATTATCACTGCAGAAGAGTGCAAAATCGGCATTATGCCAGGCTCCATTTTCAAAAAAGGCAATATCGGTTTGATTAGTAAATCAGGCACATTGACCTATGAAGGTGCGAACCAAGTGTGTAACGAAGGTTTTGGTATTACAACAGCCGTTGGTATTGGTGGCGATCCTATCATTGGACTCTCCTACATTCAACTCCTTGGTATGTTTGAAGCAGACCCTGAGACGGAAGCGATTGTGATGATCGGTGAAATCGGAGGTGATCTTGAAATCCAAGCTGCCAAATACA
>DBTO01000242.1:0-530 GCA_002307095.1 Sulfurospirillum sp. UBA1314 | reverse complement strand
AATACATTAAAGAGCACATCAAAAAACCTGTTGTTGCGTTTATTGCAGGACAAAGCGCACCGAAGGGTAAACGTATGGGACATGCCGGTGCGATTGTGAGTGGCAGTGCAGGCACCGCGGCAGAGAAGATGGAAGCGCTAAGCAATGCAGGCGTACATGTTGTCAAATCCCCTGCTGAAATTGGAACAAAGATAGCGGAAGTTTTGAAAAAATAAAGACTATTTAAGAGAGCTAGATGGTCTTCTAGTGTACAATCTAGCCACTCTTAAGATGATCATTGCAACGAAAAGATTTAGGATAAGGAGAGAGAAGAATGGGTTTAATTACCGCTCCAAGTAATACACCTGTGTGGGTTAATGTTGCTAGGTGTAAAGCGTGCGATATTTGTGTGAGTATGTGTCCAGCAGGTGTTTTAGGCATGGTTCAAGCACCTAACTCGACACTGGGTTCGATGATAGAGGTTGTTGTACCAGACGCCTGTATTGGGTGTCGGGATTGTGAATTGCATTGTCCTGATTTTGCTATTTACG
>DBTO01000001.1 GCA_002307095.1 Sulfurospirillum sp. UBA1314 | reverse complement strand
ATTACGAACCCAAACGCATCGACAGTGACCTTGGAAAACACGGCGATACAGGCAGAAGCGAATACGATGCCTTGGAAGCGCTCAAGAGTGGCGAATGTGACGCCGCCGCCATCGCAACAGGTACATGGCTTCGCATGGTTGAAATAGGACTGGATGGTGGCGACATCTCCGTCTTTTGGGCAAGTGAAGGCTACTCACACTGTAACTTTACGACGATTCATTTAGAGCAAAGCCTTATCGATGGCTTTATCGCGATGATGCTCTCGATGGATAAAAGCCGCTCGGACATTAAAAATATGATGGAAATGGAAGGACTCAATCGCTGGGTCATCCCAAATGAATACGCCTTCAATGGCTACAAAGCGCTTGAAGAAGCGATGAAATGGGTCGACTGCTAGGAGGGGTTTAACCTCCTAGTTTTAGGCATTTGTGAAGGAAATAGTTTTACATGTAAAAAGTTTAGGCTATTTTCTAATTAATGCAATAATTGCACGATTATTGTTTAATGATGCTTTTTTTAAAACATCTTCGCAGATGCCTTGAATATTACATAAACCATGATTTATCATTAATTTCATACCATGTACTTCATTAGTAGCTGAAAAATACTGTGCCAATTTTAAAAGTCCATCTTCATTAGCTTCATTTAAAGATTTTAGTTCAAAAATTACTTTTAAATAGTTCATATTTTTTGCATGAACAATTCGATAACTTTCATTTTGAATAACAGATAAAACATCTTGTTTTAATGAATTTACATAAATAGATTTAATTTCTGGAAAATATTTTTTAAGTTCAATCACATAGCTCGCTGCTATAAACCCAAAAAGATCAGTGCTATTGCCATTAAGCTGTTTAAGAGAAGCACCATTTTGGAGCAGTAACTGAAAAATATCAAAATTATCATTGATATAACTTAGCACTAAAGCTGAACTACTTGCTGGACCTTGAGCAATACAATAATCTGGGCTAGCACCACCTTCAAGAAAAAGTTTCGCTACAACAACACCATTATTTAATCCTTTCTTCATTGAAACCATTTGTAATGGGCTCATATTTTTAAAATACGGTACTGTATAGTTTAATTTAGGGTGATAAGATAATATCATTTCCAACATTTCCATATTGATAACTTCGTTGGCTATCAATACTGCATCTATGGCTCTCGCTTCATCTTTACTCTGAGCATCAATCAAGCTTTTATCATGTTCAAGGTAATATTTTACTTCATCCAAATCACCATCTTGTACCGCTTGAATAAAATACTCCATTAGCAATTCAAAGGCAACTTTGTCATTTTTATTAAGCTTATTTTCAATATTTTCATAAAATGCTTTATACTGACCTGCTTCTGCAAATTTCTTTGCATCAGTATAATCATTTTTATTGAATACAAATATTGCTGCAATTACAATGCTCATTGTGACCAAAAAACCAGTAATTAACTTTTTCATATTTTCTCTTATATATATTAACTATTTAATAAACAACGACATATACGAAAGTCTCGCGGTATCAATCAAGAAATCAACCCCTGGGAAATAGGCGATAAAGGTATTGCCGATGCCTCCCCAGATGACCGCAATTGCAATCACACCAATCGTAATGGGCGTAATGCCACTGAGCGTGGGGATCATGGCTCCTTCTTTCTCACACGCGGGGTAAAAGTACATGAGTGCTATGAGTTTGAAGTAGTAGTAGATCGAGATAAACGTGGCGATAATGCCACATACGGCAAGAAAGGTGTAGCCCGCTTCAATCGCTCCTGTGAAAATGTAGAATTTACCGACAAATCCGATCGTACTTGGAATGCCAGCAAGTGAGAGCATAAAAACACTTAGCATCGCCGCCATATAAGGATGCACGTGCGCAAAGCCACGAAAGTCCTCATATGTCACACGAATATGCTCATCTGCGGCAATGTAGGAGATAAGTCCAAACGCACCCATCGCGGAGAGAAAATAGGCGACGAGGTAGAAGATGATGGAGGAAGATGCGCTCTCACCTGCGTAGCCAATAGAGACAAACGCGATGAGCAGGTAGCCCGTGTGAACAATGCTCGAAGCGGCAAGCATGCGCTTAAGACTCTCTTGAATAATCGCCAAGAACGTGCCATACAGCAGAGTTGCTAAAATCACGACGACAAAAAGCGTGTCCCAAATGTCGCGAATCGGGTCAAGATCGATGAGCATCAAACGAAGCACAAAGCCAAAAATTGCCACTTTAAAGGTTGCCGCCATAAATGCGGTCACAGGCAGAGGTGAGCCGTCATACACGTCAATCGTCCAGTTCTGAAACGGAAACGCGGAGATTTTAAACAAGAACGTCACCAAAATAAACGTCGCACCAATGACAATGAGCGAAACATCTTTGCCCATCAACCCATCAAGTGCTTTTCCAATATCGCCCAAAATCGTCGTGCCAAGTCCTGCATATATCAGCGCAGAACCCAAGAGAAAAAATGCGCCTGAGATCGAGCCAAGCACTAAATATTGGTAGCTTGCTTCCACGCGCTTGTCGTGGATTTTTTGAAAGCCGATCATCACGTACAAGGAGAGTGAGGCGATCTCAAGCGCGATAAACGCGGTTAAAAGTTCATTCGCATGCACCAGTAGCATCATGCCAAAAACAGAGAAGAGAAACAGTGAAAAAACCTCTTTTTTAAAGTGACGTTTCGTTTGAAAATAGTGCGTGCCAATGAGGGAAGTTACCAATGCAC
>DBTO01000213.1 GCA_002307095.1 Sulfurospirillum sp. UBA1314 | reverse complement strand
TGGAGCGGGAAACGAGGTTCGAACTCGCGACCCCGACCTTGGCAAGGTCGTGCTCTACCACTGAGCTATTCCCGCATCTAAAAAAGAGATGAGAGTATAGCAGTTTTTTTTCGTAATGTAAAGTGCTATGGGCTAAATTCTTTACATGTAAGCTTTTTTAGAGCGGTTTTGCTATAATCTAAGAAAATTTTTAAGGAAGATTGATGCGTAGTGATCAAGTCAAAAAAGGGTACAACCGAGCGCCACATCGAAGTCTATTTCGAGCGACAGGTTTAAAAGATGAAGACTTTAACAAACCATTTATTGGAGTAGCCAACTCATACATTGACATTATTCCCGGTCACTTCTTTTTGCATGAATATGCTGTGATCATTAAAGATGAGATTCGCAAGAATGGTTGTGTACCATTTGAGTTCAATACGATTGGTGTCGATGACGGTATCGCGATGGGACATGATGGGATGCTTTATTCGCTTCCAAGTCGTGAGTTGATTGCCAATTCGATTGAGACGATGATGAACGCGCATATGTTGGACGCGATGATTTGTATTCCTAACTGTGACAAAATTGTTCCCGGTATGATCATGGGTGCGCTTCGTGTCAATGTTCCAACCGTTTTTGTCAGTGGTGGTCCGATGAAAAAAGGGTACACCAAAGAGGGAACACCGATTGATTTAACGACGGCATTTGAGGCGGTGGGAAAATTTGAAAAAGGCGACATGAACGAAGCAGAACTCAAAGACATTGAGTGCAATGCCTGTCCAAGTGGTGGGTCGTGTTCGGGTATGTTTACGGCTAATAGTATGAATACCTTAATGGAAGCGATGGGTATTGCCCTTCCGGGTAACGGCACCATCCCCGCGCTAACGCCTGAGCGTGAAGTGCTTTTGCGTGCTGCAGCGAAACGCATTTGTGAGATTGCCATCGATGATCGTTTTAAACTCCGAAATATTTTGAATGAAAAAGCCGTACGCAATGCGTTTGCAGTGGATATGGCGATGGGTGGAAGCTCTAACACCGTTCTTCACATGTTAGCGATTGCGAAAGAAGCAGGCGTTAATTTTGCGATCAAAGACATTAATGAGATCAGCAAAAACGTTTCGCATATTGCTAAAATTGCCCCTTCGCTTTCAACCGTTCACATGGAAGACATCAACCGAGCTGGAGGTGTGAGTGCGGTGATGAAAGAGGTCAGTCGTCGTGATAATGGCATTTTACATTTGGATAATTTAACCGTTACAGGCGAGAGCATTGGTGAGCGCATTGCCAATGCTGAGATCAAAGATACGACGATTATCCACACGCTTGAAAATCCTTATTCAAAAGTAGGTGGACTTGCGATCTTGTTTGGTAACTTGGCTGAAAAAGGGTGTGTTATTAAAACAGCAGGTATCGTAGGGGGGCGTCAATTCATCGGTAAAGCCGTCTGTTTTGACTCACAACAAGAAGCACTAGCAGGCATCGTCGGTGGAAAAGTTGCAAAAGGCGATGTTGTCGTTATTCGCTACGAAGGGCCTCGTGGAGGGCCTGGTATGCAAGAGATGCTCTCCCCTACGAGTTTAATCATGGGCATGGGACTGGGTGCTGATGTAGCACTCATCACCGACGGACGCTTTTCTGGCGCAACTAGAGGGCTTAGCATCGGTCATGTAAGCCCTGAAGCGGCTGAGGGTGGACTTATCGGTCTTATTCACGATGGTGACACCATTCAGATCGATGTGGATGCTTATACGATTGAAGCGTTGATTGATGAAGCAGAATTGGCACGTCGTAAAGCAGCCTTTAACCCTAAAGTGAAAACCATTCAAGGAAGTTGGTTGAAACAGTATCGCCAACTCGTTACCAATGCAAGTAGTGGTGCTGTACTTCGCACTGAAGAGGCGTAATGGCGGATTTTTTTAATTTATTACTCCAACATACCATCACGATGATGGCGATTGTGGATCCTTTGGGAGTGAGCGCTATTATGCTCTCACTTCTACCTCAAAGTACGACCAAAGAGCATATCAATAAAATTGCCGCGAAAGCGACGATGACAATTATCGTGGCTTTCTTTGTAGTATTGTTAACGGGTAATTTTTTGCTCAATCTTTTTGGCATTGAAATCGATTCGCTCAAAGTCATGGGCGGTATTATCTTGCTTTTAACCGCGATTAAAATGGTGCAAGGCTCGATGGAGTCGAAAAATCAAACCGAAGAAGAGCGCGAAGAAGCGATCAAAAATGATGAATTTTCCGTGATTCCTCTGGGTGTTCCGATTACGTTTGGTCCTGGTATTTTTGCAACGATCATCATTTTACGTGGTCATAGTGAAGGTGTTGCTTCGATTGCAGCGTTAGTCATAGCCTATCTTATCGTGGCGCTCAGTGTTTACCTTGCGTTTAAAAACAGCATTTACATTCGTCATTACCTTGGTATTACGGGGCAAAAGATCGTAAGTCGTTTGATGGGACTCATTGTGGGAGCCATTGCGGTGCAGTTTATTGTCGGTGGTGTGAGTGTGTTGGCAAAACATTACATGTAAGGATTTTTCATGAACCAAGGCGGTTGGAGCTGTCCGCATGATGTGGAAGGCGTTTGTGACATTATTCACAAAGAGTGTGACCCAGGTGATCGTGGATGCGTACTGTATGGGAAAGCCAAATTTGCCTGTGAAGATTCACCTTCGAATGAAGCTTTTGAAAAACGGATGGAGCGCAAAATGCGTGAAATGTTAGGTGACACTAAAGCATAATATATTTGGATTATTTTGACAAAAGAAGTGGTTGTGGAGCCTTATGACTCCACACGTATGATATAACTGCGTTTCTTAGAGTGATTGAGATTGTGCTAAATATACAAAACCTAGAGCAAATAAAACAGCGTTAAGAAGGGTCATAGCCAATCCAACTTTCACAACATTTAACTTTTTCATCTTGAAGGCTCCTTTTTTGTTTTCGGAATTATATATTTAAAAAACTTAATATAAAATAAATAAAATAAAAATATTTTCTTTTTATATTGAATTAGTAACGTTTTTACACTTCATTTTTAATTAAAATAATTATATTAAAAACATAAATTAAGTTAAAAATAAGTAAAAACAGATTTATGCTTTGGGTTTATATCCTATTCTAAAACCACCCCAATGGCGCCCTTTGACGTAAATGGGGATCGAAATATCGTGCATAACATCGCCATTTTCTCGACGATAGGTTTGAAGCAGCACACGCTTTTCATGGTTCGCACCTCTAACACCACTGTCGGTAAAGATGCGCTTGGAGCGGTTGGCAAAGAGATCTTTTTCATAATTGCCACTCAGCGGTGCACGTGCGTTGTGGGTGGAGATATAGCCTGATGAGTGCATGGCGACGGCATAAAAAAGCGTTTGGCCATTCTCTTTCATTAAGGTATCGACGATGTCGGGGAAGGTTTGGTCGGTAAACGCATCGTATGCGGTGGTGTATTTTTGTGGATTGGTATTGGCAATAGGTTTAAAACGGGTATCGAAAATCGCTTCAAGGGTGAGTTTCTCACTCTCAATAGCATTTTCAAAAAGCGCTTCCACACGTGTTTTGGCATTTAAGCAACGTTGATACATTTTTTCATGGTATTCATCCATCGCAAAGGCGCTGAGCTTTTCATGGGCTTCTTCTGCTCCTGAGATGATGGCTTGGGTTTGACCAGAGATGGTTTTCATCTCTTTGGTTCCTGATTCTAATTGTTCACTGATTTTTGAGATCATCTCTTTGATGGAAAGCAGTTGATCGCTGTTGTAATGAGAGCTTTGTGCAATGGCATCGATTTGGTGTTCTATCTTTTCGGCGTTACTGATAAAATGTTTGATTTCATCGCCTACATGTTGTACCGTATGGGTGGCTCGTTCTATTTCATCACGCAAGGTTTCAATGCTCGTAAAAACATCGTTGGTATCGTGCTGAATTTGCTTGACAATAATGGTCACTTCACTGGTGGATTTTGAGGTGCGCTCTGCTAGATTGCGTACTTCATCGGCGACAACAGCAAAACCACGCCCATGCTCCCCTGCGCGTGCCGCTTCAATGGCGGCATTGAGGGCTAAAAGATTGGTTTGGTCGGCAATATCGTCAATGACCGTTGTTACATTTTGAATAGTGATGGATTTTTCTTTGAGATGGTTTACTTTTAAAGAAGCATCGGCTGTTTGGGTATTGATGGTATTCATACGAACAATGATCTCATTGAGCTCGGTGATACTTTGTTGGCTCTCTTTCATTGAAATTTTGGCAAAAGAGGATGCTTCACGTGCATTGGAGCTCACCATATCTACATGTTCAAAAATGTTTTGGGTTGAGTTTGAGATTTCTGCAATGGAGTGAGCTTTCTCTTCAAGTTTCTTCGACATCGCATCGATGGAATACATGAGTTGCGCCGTTGCAATGGAATTTTTACCCGCACTTTGTGAGTAGTTCTCACTCAAATAGGTTAGAAGTGTTATAAGCTTATAAATTCTAGGAAACAGTGTGCTCAGCAACGTGTTCTGTTCGGTTACATGTAAAAACTTTTTTTGGTACTCCTCGCGTACGGTCTTATCTCTTGCATCAAAGCTGCAAAGCAGTTCAAGCGCGTTAGAAAGGGGCTGAATAATGATGGTAGCGAACATGATGATAAGTACGCCCAAAGAGATCACTGCCAAAAATGCAACCCAAAAAGGCTCTGCCACAAGCCATGCCACAAGAAAAAGTGCGATGCCTAAGGCGATTATAACTGCGCTGATTTTGAAAAAATAACGTTGAAGCATGGTGTCCCTTGAAATGAATGAAGATGTATGAGCGTAACATATTTAAATGACAAAGGTATAAAAATACTCAAGAGTCGAAAAAAAATGGCTTTAAGTGTTTAGATTTGCTACTCATAGAAAAAAGAGCAAAATTAAGCTAAAATTTCACATTTAAAACCTCAGGAGCGATACAGTGTCGAGTATCTCAAAATATAGCAAAATTAATAGTTTAAAATCCGTCAAAAAATGCCTTTTCCCCGCCGCAGGTTATGGAACGCGCTTTTTACCAGCTACCAAAGCGATGCCAAAAGAGATGTTACCGGTTTTGACCAAGCCTTTGATTCAGTATGGTGTTGAAGAAGCTGTGAGTGCAGGCATCGATACGATGGCAATTGTTACGGGTCGTGGTAAACGAGCGATTGAAGACCACTTTGATGTCAGTTACGAGCTAGAACACCAAATCAAAGGAACCTCCAAAGAGAGTTACCTGACTGAAATTAGAAATTTGATCGATAATTGTACCTTTAGTTACACGAGACAAGTGGAGATGAAAGGTTTGGGTCATGCGATTCTCACCGGTAAAACACTGATCGGTGATGAGCCATTTGCGGTTATTTTGGCGGATGACTTGTGTGACAATAACGATGAAGACCCAGTGCTTAAACAGATGGTTGAAGTGTATGAAAAATACCGTTGTTGTGTTGTCGCTATCGAAGAAGTACCCAAAGAAGAGACCAATAAATACGGTGTGATCGATGGTAAAATTGTCGATGGCAATGAGTCTGTGCTTCGTGTCTCAAACATGGTGGAAAAACCAGATCCCAAAGATGCTCCAACCAACTTGGCGATCATCGGTCGTTACATTTTAACGCCCGATATTTTTGATGTGATTGAAAACACTAAACCGGGAAAAGGTGGTGAAATTCAGATCACAGATGCGCTTTTGGAACTGGCTCAACAAGGCAAAGTAATTGCGTATAAATTTCAAGGAAGACGCTTTGATTGTGGCTCCATCGAGGGCTTTGTAGAAGCGACCAACTACTTCCACGACAAAGCAAAATAACGTTTTTAAATCTTTACATGTAAGCCTCTTGACCCCATAAGAAGAGGCTTTCCGCGCTCATTCATTTTTCTTCACCACTTGGAAATAAACCCTTTATTAGCTTACATTCGTTATAATCAAGGCATTAAATAATAATGAGGCGGAAGAGTATGTCCAATCACGAAACAAAGTATATTTTTATAACCGGAGGCGTTTTAAGCTCTCTTGGTAAAGGCATAGCAGCGGCGAGTATCTCCACACTTTTAAAAAATGTTGGCTTTAAAGTCAGCATCCTCAAAGCAGATCCTTACATCAATGTTGATCCAGGAACGATGAGTCCGTTGGAGCACGGCGAGGTTTTTGTGACCGATGATGGCGCAGAAACCGATCTTGATCTTGGGCATTATGAGCGTTTCCTTGATGAAAATTTGACTCAAGCGAACAACTTCACTACAGGTCGTGTTTATTCGGCGGTCATTGAAAAAGAGCGCAGAGGCGATTACCTTGGTAAAACGATCCAAGTCATTCCACACATTGTCGATGAGATCGCCAATCGCATCAAAGAAGCGGGACGCGGTCAAGATATTTTGATCGTTGAAATCGGTGGAACGGTCGGCGACATCGAAGGACTTCCCTTTTTAGAGGCGATTCGTTCCCTCAAAAGCGAGCTGGGCAAACGCAGAGCGATGAACATTCATCTCACCCTTGTGCCTTTCATTAAAGCCGCAGGCGAGCTTAAAACCAAACCAACCCAACACTCCGTTCAAGAGCTTCGTCGTATTGGTATCACGCCAGATATGTTGATCTGTCGCTCCGAATATCCCCTTCCCAAAGAGCTTAAAAACAAGCTAGCGTTTTCGTGTGGCGTTGAGCGCAATTCCGTCATTGAGTGTCTGGATGCCACGACCATTTATCAAGTGCCCCTTAGTTTTCTTAAAGAGAACATTTTAGTACCGATTTCAGAGGCACTCAATCTGGGTGATCTCACACCGCATATGGACGAGTGGGATATTTTGGTCAAACGTGTCATAGCACCTCGTGATGAGCTGATGATCGCCTTTGTAGGCAAATACCTTGACCTCAAAGAGTCGTACAAATCACTCACCGAATCGTTGATTCACGCAGGGGCAAATCTCAATGCCAAAGTAAAAATTCGCTGGGTTGATTCAGAGATGATCGAAGAAAAAGGGTGTGAAGAGATCCTTTCCGATGTCGATGGCATTTTGGTTGCTGGCGGTTTTGGTGAGCGCGGTGTTGTGGGCAAAATGGCGGCGATTTGTTATGCGCGCGAACACAAGATTCCTTACCTTGGAATCTGCCTTGGCATGCAGCTCGCGATGATCGAATTTGCACGCAATGTGCTTCACATCGAAGATGCAAATTCAGCAGAATTTGATCCTACATGTAAAAATCCTATTATCTATTTGATCGACTCGTTTATGGATGCAAGCGGTCAAAAACAGCTGCGTACGTTCCAAAGTCCATTAGGGGGTACGATGCGTTTGGGTGGTTATGAGTGCGAAACCAAAGAGGGTTCACTGCTCAGATCCGTTTATGATGGCGCTAAAGTGATTCGTGAGCGTCACCGTCATAGGTATGAAGCCAATCCAGCGTACCGTGAAGCATTTGAAAAAGCGGGTCTCATCGTTAGTGGTGAGAGCGAAGGCTTGATCGAAGCGGTGGAGCTTAAAGGGCATCCATGGTTTTTGGGCGTTCAATTCCACCCTGAGTTTACCTCACGTTTAACAAACCCAAACAAAACCATTTTAGGTTTTGCGAAAGCGGCTTTGTTGCAACGTCAAAATGGCTAGCTTACTGACCAAAGAGGAGATAAAACGGATTCTTCAAAGCAGGTTCGAGAATGACGAATGTACCCGTCTAAACGAGATTCCTAAGCCCTCCTCTTTAAAAGATATTGCGCGCGCCTCCAAACGCATTGTCCATGCTATGCAACACCATGAACGCATTGCGATTGTGGGCGATTACGATGTGGATGGCGTGATCTCTTCGGTGATTTTAAGCCAATTTTTCGATGATTTGGGCGTGGATTACTCGTTGATTATTCCCAACCGTTTTACCGATGGGTATGGCCTCAATCCAGACATCGTTGCCAAATTGGACGTACATGTAATTATCACCGTTGATAATGGCATCTCAGCCGTTGAAGCAGCGCAGATTTGTAAAGAACAAGGGATTGATCTTATCATCACCGATCATCACAGTGTCCCTTCGATCTTGCCCGATGCGTACGCGATTGTCAATCCTAAGCAAGACGATTGCGCGTTTCCGCATTGTGAAATTTGTGGCGCGCAAGTGGCGTGGTACTTGGTTGCCGCACTTAAAGAAGAGCTTGGCGTTGAGTATGATCTCTCCAGCTTTTTAGACCTGCTCTGCATCGCCATTATGGCCGATATGATGGCGCTGGTGGGGATGAACCGTGTGATGGTTAAAAAAGGGATAGTCGAGCTTAACCGCTCCAAACGTGCCGCTTTTGAAGCGATCAAGCAGTATTTTGGTAAAGCAACCTTAGAGGGCGATGATATTTCATTTTTGATAGCCCCTTTGATTAACAGCTCAGGGCGCATGGAAGATGCGATTTTTTCCTATGAATTTTTAAAATCCAAAAATGTCAATGACGCGTTGGTTAAGCTTGATTATATCGTTTCCTTAAATGAGGCGCGCAAAGAAGAGGAGCGCCTTTTATTTGAAGCCACGCTTCCGTACGTCAAAGAGGGTGAAAATATCATCGTGGCGTGGGGGGAAGAGTGGCATGAGGGCATCGTGGGGATCGTCGCCTCACGGCTTTCTAAACGCTTTAAAAAGCCTGCGATTGTCTTTTCTATTCGCGATGAGAAAGCCAAAGGAAGTGCAAGAGGCATTGGAGATGTCGATATTTTAGAACTGATTCGTTCCCAAGAGGCGATTTTGCTCGGCTACGGTGGGCATAAAGGTGCTGCGGGTGTTTCGATTGAGATTAAACATTTGGAGCAGTTTCGTGCCAATTTAGAGCAAGCATCAAGCCATTTAAACAAAGAAGCGTTGGAAGCCGATAATGATCTTTTAGGTGAGATCACTGCGGATCAGATCGATTTTGAATTACTCGAAATTTTGGAAAACCAAGAACCTTATGGGCAAAAAAACCCAAAACCAAGCTTTTTACTGCGCAATATTGCGGTGAAAGTTGATCGTTTGATCGGCAAAGATGGGCAACATTTAAAGCTTATATTGCAAGAGGGAAGCAATGCGCTTGAAGCACTGTTTTTCAATTACGATATGAAAGCCAAACAAGGCGATCACATCGACATTCTCTTTACCGTTTCGCGCAATGACTATCGAGGACTCGTGACGCCTCAGCTTTTAATCAAGCAGATCGTGAAAAAATATTAGAAAAATGTACTAAAACTCACGACCGTCTTTAACCGGCACAAAGAGGCAATCGCCAATTGTCTCTTTGCGTATGCCCTCTTGCGTTTTAATATATCGGGTAATAATCTGTTTATCCCCTTTTTCAATCGGTGCGACCAAAATCCCCCCTACTTTCAACTGTTCAAAGAGTTTTTGGGGCACCTCAGGCGTTGAGGCTGAAAATAAAATGCGATCATAGGGGGCAAACTCCCTCCACCCATTTTGTCCGTCGTCAAAACGGGTGTGAATGTTGGAAATGCCCAAGAGTTTAAAACGCTCACGCGCCTCTTTCAGCAGGCGTTCAATGCGCTCTATCGTAAAGACTCTGCGAATGATTTTGCTCAAAATAAGCGCTTGATACCCACTGCCACAGCCGATTTCCAAAACACTGTCGGCACCTTTACATGTAAGCGCTTCGGTCATTTTAGCGACCGTCAAAGGTGAGCTGATCCATTGGTTCGCAGCTAAAGGCAGGGCATCGAGCTTGTAAGCGTGCATGCTCATACCTTGTGGCACAAACAGCTCACGCTCACTCTGGCAAAACGCATCATAGACATTGGGGCTGATGGGACATATTTTGGCGATTTCATCTGCCATTT
>DBTO01000031.1:3050-13469 GCA_002307095.1 Sulfurospirillum sp. UBA1314 | reverse complement strand
AGATTTTTCTGTGTCTCATATTTGGAAGCACCCACGAAACTTTTGATCTTCTCTTGAAGGGTTTGTCCTCCAAATAAAGAGAGCGAAAGGATTAGAATAAGGAATAGCTTTTTCACCAGTTTTTGCCTCGATTGAGCTCTATAAATTTTTCTTCAGATATTTTTTTGATTACGCCATTTTCGACTAAAAAACGGGTAGATCCTTGTTCAGTAAAATCTTCTACACTTCCATCATAAGAGAGTTTAAAAAAGCCATTGCCTGTTTTAATCAGTTGACTTTTGGTCAAATCAACGGTAATGTTTTGATCACTGGTACTCTCTTTACGATTAAACGTTTCAAGATTCACAAAGCCGATCCAAATGCGTTTTGTTGGCATAATGATCGCATTGTTTTTAGGAACCGTGTTCACCAAAGTTGTATTGGATTCCGGCAACATAGGAAGCGGTATATTGGAAGCATTGCTATCATTCGCTTCGGTTTTACGTGTTAAATTCTCATCAATACTCACCACAACTGCTTGCACCGTGCTATTGCTACTGTTAGTTTCAATAACACGCTCTTCTACTTTGACACCAAGCGAAGTAGCTGCTTCTTGCACAATCGGGGCACTTTGAAACGCGCTGGTCTGATTCGTTTCGATTTTAGCTTTATCCAACAGAGCCATAAGATCGATATTAATCTCGCCTTTAAAAATAGAGACAACTCCAAAGGTACCTGCGATCAAAAAGATCAACAGAAAAAGCCATGCTTTCTTTTTGGAGGAACGATCGCTTTTAGCACGAATAAAAATCTTATCTTTATGGGCATCTTCTTCCACACTGTGTTCAGCCCAATAATCATAAAATCCCTCAAGCCAATTGGTTAAATCAAGTTTATACTCTCTAGATAAGATTTTGACAAACCCTAAAGTATTGACTTGATTGAGTTTATCATACTGATTGTTGATCATGTATTCGAGTTGCTTGACTTCAATATGGGTTCGTTTGCAAACCTCTTGTAAACCAACCTTTTCTAAGACCCTGATATCATTATCCATTGGCAATCCTATCACACAGTACCGCAGCCGCAGCACTCACGTTTAAAGAGTCAAATGCTCTTGCCATTTTGATTGAAATAAGTGTATCTAATCGCTCTTTTACCTTAGGAGACAAGCCCTTGCCTTCACTTCCCATAATCAAAGCCCGTTTGGGTGCAAAGGTAACTTCTTTCACATCCACACCACTCATGTCCGCACCATAGAGTGTAAACCCTATTTGCTTGAGTTCATTGAGCATGTCGCGTGTTGAAGGACACAGTGCAATGGGTAATTCAAATGCTGCAGCACTGCTGGTACGTAAAATGGCCTCTAGGTTGCATGTTTTCATACCACTTAAAATCAAACCATCTGCCCCAAAAGCATACGCACTACGTACAATAGCACCAATATTCCCCACATCCGTTACTTCATCCAAAATGACCAAGAAAGAACCATGCTTTATTTCATTAAACGAAGCAAGTTCAAAATCCTTAATCTCGGCAATAAAGCCTTGATGGTTTCCCCCATGGCACAACGCTTGTGCTTTCCGCTCATCAATCGTACAGATTTTTTGCGTTACACGTGCAATTTGTGAAAAAAGTTTAGGGTCACATTTTTTAGGCAAGAATACCGTCTCAATCCTTGAAGGATAGTGATTTAACAGATGTAAAAAGAGTTGTTTTCCATAGATTATCATGACAATTATTGTATCCAAACTGGCTTAAAATAATACTAGCTTTAGCGTAAAATGCTATTTTTAGGAGATTACATGTAACAAAATAGGGACATTAATTTTGAAGTTTCGTATACCACTCTTTGATACTCACACCTGTAAGTTTCGAGAGAAGTTTGGCTTTTTGTTTGGGAGGAAGGTCAAGATCGATCAAATCTTCTTTGGTAATAGCTTCGCCACCGTGCTTTGTTTCAGGCGTAATCACTACAACCCACTCACCTTTGAGATTCGCTGTTTTGGATGCTTGTTGTACTTCAAGAGAGGTTCCAAAAAAACGTTTTTCATACAGCTTGGTTGCCTCTTTAATCGCAAATATTGGACGATTGGGAGCAAACTGGGCGAGCTCTTCGATCAATTTTTCAATCCGGTGAGGCGATTCATACACAATGAGGGCGTAAGGGGAGTTCAACACTTCAAACAGCTCGTTTTGGCGGTCCATTCCTTTGTGCGATAAAAAACCATAAAATAAAAACTGATGGGTTTTAATGCCACTGGTGACATACGCAAGTAAAGCCGCATTCGCTCCAGGGAGAATCTCATACGCTAGGGCATTTGCTTGGCAAAAACGCACCAATGCAGCTCCTGGGTCGCTAATACCCGGCATGCCTGCATCACTGAGATAACCTACGCTCTCTTCAAAGATTTTTTTATCAATCGTAGACAAGACAGCCTCTTCGTTGTGTGAGTGCATGGAGATAAAATTTTGGATATGAAAGGTTACGTTATGTCTTTGAGCAAGGAGGGAGAGAAGTCTTTTGGTGATTCTGGTGTCTTCGCAGAAAAGGGTTTTGCACTCCGTTAAAAGTTTGAGGCTTCTAACGGAGATGTCATCTAAATTTCCTATAGGGGTAGGAATGAAATAGATCAATGGGTTTAAGAACTATTTTAAGCTATATTTTTTCTTAAATTTCTCAACTCTACCTGCAGCATCCACGATCTTCTCACTGCCCGTGAAGAATGGGTGGCATGAACTGCAAATATCAATTCTTAACTCTGCTTTGTTGGACATAGTCTCGAAACTATTTCCACATGCACATGTTACAACGCATGGTACATATTCTGGATGAATATCTTTTTTCATAATGCTTTTCCTTAATTGTTCATAAAAATAAAATCTATTATTTGGCGCGTCTTGCCAAAGGGTGCAAATTATAGCACAAAAGATTCATTATTTCAAGTCATGCCAATATTTTGGAAGCCGCAGCCACCACAGCCGTTTCACTTCGTAAAATAGTCTTACATGTAAGACCCACAATCGGCTGATTTTGAAGCACGATTCGCTCTTTTTGGCTAAATCCGCCCTCTGGTCCAATCAAAATCGAACTAATAGCTTCATCACCACGTAATTTGACCTCTGAAAAGTCCAAGACATGACTTTTCGGATATGCTTCTAAATAGGTTTGAAGCGACGCAAACACTTCGATCTGCATCAGCAGACTTCGCCCACACTGTTGAGACGAGTTAATCAAAATACGCTTCATGCGCTCCAAATCGAGTTTATGCCCTTTTTGTGAAAATTCGGCATAGACAAAACTGATCTTAGAAACACCGAGTTCATTGAGCATCGGAAGTGTCTTTTCAATGATCTTAGGATCGATGATACTCCAGCCTACATGTAAAACGTTTGAAGGTAACAATGGCAACTCTTTTTGAGACACAAGTTCTAGTTCTGCCTCTTTTTTACCAATCTGGGTAATTTCATACGCATAGATAAAGGTATCTTCCAAATTTCGCCAAAAAAGCTTCTCTCCCATACTGATACGACGCACTTTAAAGAGATGCTCGTACTCTCTCGTATCTACTTTGAGTGTTGGCTCGCCGGCACTGGGATGATAAACAAACTGCATTTAATGCACCGTATAAAAGAGCGCACTGGTAAGAACGAGGGCCAGTAAATCAAGGCTGTATTTTTTAATGGCATAGCGTTTGTAAGCGCTTTGAGACTCCTCGGTTCGCTCCAATCTTTTGTACATTTTATGCCCTCTGATGCCAAAAGCGACAATGCCGACCCAAACGACAATCATCACCCACACCGAAAGTGAAAAGGTAAATTGGTGCACCGCCATGACGATAATGCCGGTGAAAAAGATGGCGGAGAGCACAATGTAGTATTGAGGAGCGATGAGTTCAAGTCTTTTGGAGAGTTTGAGAAATGTTTTGTCACTTGTGAGCAAATAGAGATTGAGGGCGATGAGTACAACTAAAAGGATGATAAAAACCAAATGCAGTTGACTCGATAATTGGATCAGTTCTTCCATTATGAAAAATCCTTCAAAAAAATAATAGACTTCTTTCATAACCCTTGAAAAGATAAAGAGTTTGCTTAGAGTGCGTTAATTTTTGAAACTCAAAATTGAGTCATAGCCGAAGCTATGGCGATGTTTTTAGTTTCAAAAAGTGATGTGCTATCAGCGATACTCTTTTTTCAATGGGTTATAAAAGAAGTCTAATCTCAGATTTTACCCATTTTAGTATAATAGTACCCATAAATCACAAGGTTAAACCATGCCTATTTCGTACCAAGAAGCGCTTCAGATTATTCAGACGCAGATTCAACCTTTACATGTAAACCAAACATTGCCTCTTTTAAAAGCGATTAACCGTATTTCCAGTCGCGATGTTTTTGCCAAATTTGCACTGCCCAAACATCCAATGAGCCTGAAAGAAGGCTATGGCATTGCATTTGAACCCAGTACGATAACTTACGCGCTTTTAAACCCGCCCTATCCTACGCCCATTCCTTTAGGCTACGGTGTTAGGCTTTCCACGGGAGAGAGCATTCCCGAAGGTGCCGATACGATTATTGCGGAAGAAGATGTCCTTCTTGAGCACACGGAGTGCATCAAAATTCCTTTACATGTAAGCCAATCTCAGCACATTAAAAAAGAGGGCGAAGACATTGCTAAAGGCGAATTGCTACTGAAAAAATATGAGCGCATCAGTGCGCAAAAAATTACAGCCCTTTCAGCCCAAGGCATTACTAAAGTCCAAGCGGTACAAAAACCGATGGTAAGTATTTTAAGCATTGGCTCCCAACTCGCCTCGGGTGAAATCCACAACTCAAACGCGATGAGTTTAGCCGCACGGGTCGTCGAATTAGGGGGAAACGTCGGTGAGATTGTGATTTGCGAAGAGGATGACGCGCAGATTTTAAAGGCACTGCAAGAACTGGTTGGCAAAGCCGATTGCGTTATTACAACAGGAGCACTCAGTCGCCACGATGCGATGCGCCATCTCTTGGAGATGAAAACCCTTCTGCCTCTGTTTCACCAAGTCCGCATTACGCCTGCCAAACCCAGCGCACTGACACTTTTTGAAAACACGCCTATTTTACATCTCCCAGGACTGCCATTGGGGTGCATGTTGGGGTTTGAAATGTTGGGTGTTCCACTGCTTCGACACTTGCAACATCGGTCTTGCATTATTCCTGATTTTATCACCTGCATCAACCAAAAACGTCTTACATGTAAAGATGATTCGATGAGTGCGATTCCAGGGTACAGCGATGGAAGACACTTTGTATGCGCGCCCTATTACGAGGCAGGGCGGCTTAATATTCTCAGTCAATGCAATGGCTACACCTTAAGTGAAGGCAAAGAGAGCATCGAAGAAGGCGAAGAGATCCCCTTCTTCTATTTTACTCATCCACCCGTTTCATAAAAGGCGCGACTTGATGTCTCATTTTGATCATCATCGCTCCATTTATTCTTTTCAGGTTTATTGCGCAATACCTCTTTTAAAACCTCAGCCGCTGCGGCAACATCGCCTTTATGCACCGCATCTTTAATGCTCATCGCTTCATCAAAATAAAGACAGGGAATCAACATGCCCTCAGCGGTGAGGCGAATGCGGTTACAATCTTCACAAAAATCGTGTTTATGCGGGTCAATAATGCCAAAAACATAGCCATCCTCAAGCTCAAACAGATGCGCGGGACTTGGACCCACACGACCTATCGCTTTAAAGGGGTATCGTTGTGCAATCATTGCTTGCACTTCATTTCCACTCAGACCTTTGAGTTGCTCTTTGGCATGGGTGTTTTCCATGTATTCGATAAAGCGAATCGACATACCGCGCGCTTTAGCATATTCGAGTACATCCAAAACCTCATCGGCGTTAATGCCTTGGATGGGAACCATGTTAATTTTAACGTTCAACCCCACACGAAGTGCCTCTTCAATGCCTGCTTGCACTTTGGCTAACACATCTTTTTGCGCCATTTTACTCGCAACATCAGGCTTTAGACTGTCCAAAGAAATATTCACGCGTTGCAGTCCAGCATCTTTAAGTTTTTGCGCCGCATCTTTGAGTAAAAAACCATTCGTCGTGAGGGCTAAGTCCAATCCACTTTTGTGTTGATTGATCATGGCGATAAATTTATCTAAATCGGTTCTTAAAAGAGGCTCGCCTCCCGTGATTCTGATCTTGGTGATGCCTTCATCAATGGCGACTTTGACAAATAAAAATAGTTCTTCAAAGCTCAGTAAATTCTCTTTAGGCACCCATGAAAAGGGCTTTTCAGGCATGCAGTACTGGCACCTAAAATTACACCTTTCGGTTACGGAAACCCTTAAATAAGTGACGTTTCTTCCAAATCCATCCACTAACATTTTTGTTCCTTGTTGCTTTAATGCGGAGGCTATTATACATAAATATCCACAAGATAGATTGCAAAAGTGATTCTCAGAACTTGCAAGCTACTTCTAAAAATTTTTGAGCTAGAATGTGACATTTTTTAACTCTATAAGGAGTATTAGGTATGCAAAAACCCGTTCCCAATAACAAGGAACATACGGTCAGTGCTGATGCGTTTTTAGTTTCTAAAACCGATACCCATGGCAAAGTCACTTACTGCAATGAACCTTTCATCAAAATCGTCGGTGCGAGTGAGCAAGAAATTCTTGGTAAACCACATAGTATTATTCGTCATCCTGACATGCCTCGCATTATTTTTAAACTCTTATGGGATCATGTCAAAAATAAAGAGGAAATTTTTGCGTATGTTAAAAATCTCAGTTTTGATGGAGGCTGCTACTGGGTGTATGCCAATGTCACCGCTTCAACCGATCAGTCAGGCAACATTATTGGCTATTACTCCGTCAGGCGCAAAGCCAATCCTAAAGCGCTAGAGATCATTAAGCCTTTGTACGCCAAATTACTCGAATTGGAAAAAACAGGCGGAATGGACGCTTCACTAGCATACATTACCGATCTACTCACTCAAAAAGGAGTCAGCTATGCAGAGCTTTCTAACACGCTTCAACGACTCTAAACTGACTTTTTTTGCCCTTTTCTTTCTCATCACCTGTGGAAGTTACTTTGCAGGCTATACGGATACGATGGCGACGTCTGGATTACTTCTAGGCGTGGGGATCGGCTCTTTTTTAGGAAGCCGTAAAACCATGCAGTGCGATGTTGGCATCTATGAGAAAGTGCTCAATGTGGTCAAAGAGGCGGCTAAAGGTAACCTTGAACCTCGTGTCGTTAATGTCAATTCCAAACAACCTATGAGTGAAGTGGCCTATGCCATTAACGATCTGTTGGACCAGATGGAAGCATTGATGCGAGAGACAAAGACCTCTATCGAATCCGCCAGTCAAGGCAAAACGTATCGCAATATCTTTAACGAAGGGTTCCGCGGACTCTTCGCAATTAATGCACGCTATCTTTCTGAAGGAGTTAACGGCATTTCAGAGGGACAAAAAGGAAAAGCCAGAGGCATGCTCTCTTCCGCATTTTCAGACCTTGGAAATGGTAATAATGGCGTTTTGAGCATTCAACAAGACCTCTCCAATAGTATCCAAGAGATGTTACAAATTACCAACGTTTCTAATACAACCGCTGAAAAATCGAATGAAAGTTTAGAAACCGTCATTGCCCTCTCCTCAGGTCTTCAAGAGTTAGTAGAGCTTTTAACCAGCACCAACGAGGCGATTACCTCTCTTAGTGAGCGCACATCGGAAATTTCATCTGTGGTCAATCTTATCAAAGACATTGCCGATCAAACCAATTTATTAGCACTTAATGCTGCCATCGAAGCAGCACGTGCAGGTGAGCACGGACGTGGTTTTGCCGTTGTTGCCGATGAAGTAAGAAAACTGGCGGAACGCACACAAAAAGCGACTCAAGAGATCGCTATAACGATTCAGACGCTCCAACAAGAGACCAATGGCATTCACTCCAATTCCGATCGCATTAGTACGATTGCTAATACGAGTGGTGAAAATGTTATCCGCTTTGAAGATGCCCTTCGCGCCTTTAACAAAGATGCCAATGATACGGCAGATATCTCTTATAAACTTGAAAACAAAATATTTACGATTTTGGCGAAGATCGATCATATTGTCTATAAAACCAATGCGTATTCTGCGATTTTAAATGAAAAAGTGGATATGCACTTTGGAAGTCATGAAGAGTGTAGGCTTGGAAAATGGTATCAGGAACCAACGACACAACAACGTTTTAGCCATACAAAATCCTACGCCCTTTTAAATGAACCTCATAAAACCGTTCATCAATCTGTTCTTGAAAATATGAAAGAGCTCAAAAATGGCTACAAAACCGATACGATTTCACTCTTTATCAACAATTTTAAAAAGATGGAAGACGCCAGCGCAAACCTCTTCAGCCTTTTAGATTCCATGATCCAAGAATCTTCTTCAGAGTGCCGCTCCAAGGGGAAATAAGTGCTTGAAACGGCTTTACATGTAAAGCCGTTTTGAGACTATTTGCAAGAAGTTTATTTTAAATTCGCTAACTTTAACACCAGATCGACTTCGCCGATGCCAATGCGCAAATCTTTGGCAATTTCAGCTTCGCTTCTGCCTTTAGCATATTGAGAGACGATCACTTTTTCATTCGAACTTGAGGGCGAAGAAGAGGCAAAACTCATCTCTTTGGTGCGACTCTCCAAGCGATCAATGCGACCACTTTGCTCATCCCTGAAATTCTGCATAATTTTTTCAACATCTTGCAGTGAAGCTACTAGTGGAAGTACACTTTGATGAATCTCCTCTTTAACGCTTCTTAATATCTTACTCTCCAGTGCTTTTTCATCCAATGCAGGCTCTTTGGAAGCGGAGGTGAGTTCATTTAATGTCTTATTGAGCACATGATTTTGATAGTTCAGCTCTTCAATACTTTTCTCATAAATCATCAGTTTTTTGTTGACTTCAACATCGCGAATATAGACCATCAAAAAAATGATCACCACAAGGGCTGCTAATGCTATAAAGGCGAGGGTTTCAATACTCACTTTGATGTCCTTTCATTTGGCGTATCATAACACGCTCACACGCTACCATATAAGCGTTCCAATCGTTCTCATCGTCTTCGTGCATCATCACAATTTTACCAAGATGTTCACTCTGTGCTTCAAAAAAAATCGGAATCTGACGCCTTGGGAACGTTGGCATATCAATGCGTGCATAATAGCTCTCGTTTGGTTTTAAAACATCGCTATCAAATTCAATGTAGCCATGCCCAATTGCTTTGAGATTTCCGCGCATTGCTAAAGGCACATGCAACGGCTTATCACTGGTCGACAGATGTGTCAATTTATCGATTTTTCGGTGCAGTTCAATCAACAGTGTCAAGAGTACTTGATCGCTCGCTTCGGCTTCTTTGCGAATTTTAGATGATTTGAGCCAAAGCCCTAAGGGGTCATCATTGATCTGCAAAAGTGCGTAATACTCTTGCAGGAATGGTGCATTCTCCACATCACTTGGTTCAAAAGCGATCTTTAAAAAAGCGGTGACGAGACGAATCGTTTCCATTTTTAGATCCTATCTAAAAAGATTAAGGCAAAAAAGATGATGCCCAAATAGCCATTGAGCGTGAAAAAGGCGCGATCAATTTTGGAAAAATCTTTGAGCACAATGCGGTGTTCACAAAAGAGCACGATCGCAGAAATCACAACGCCCACATACGCCAAAAATCCAAGATCGGCACTGAGCACAAACAAGAACCAAAAGAGTACGGTTTGGGCATGAAACAGGCGCGAGATAAAAAAAGTCGCCTCTTGACCAAAGCGTGAGGGAATCGAGAAAAGTCCATTGGCTTTATCGTATTCCATATCTTGCAAAGAATAGAGTAGATCAAACCCTGCCACCCAGTACATCACGCCAATGGAGAGTAAAATCGACCACAATGGAATGGACTCTTGAATCGCCACAACACCTGCGATGGGAGCCAGTCCCAACGAAACTCCAAGTACCAAATGCGCATACGGAGAAAAACGTTTGAAGAGCGAATATCCGCCCAAAATAACCAAAATGGGGATACTCAGATAAAAAGCAAGATCATTAATACAATAGGCAACCACGATAAAAACAATGGCATTGAGTGCGATAAAAAGCTGCATATTGAACGTACCAATGCGTCCATCGACACTGGGGCGATTGGCGGTTCGGGGATTGTATTTATCAATATCGCGATCGGCATAACGATTAAATGCCATTGCAAAATTTCGGGCACTCACCGCGGCTAAAAGTCCTAAAATCAATAGTTTAAATCCAAACCAAATAGAACCATTTACAGCTTTAGACGAGACTATCATCGCCACGAAAATAAAAGGGAGTGCGAAAACGGAGTGTTTAAAGACGATCAAATCACTAATATCTTTGAGTTTGAGCCAGAGTTGTTGCAATACTAACCTTTACGTTTAAGATGG
>DBTO01000031.1:0-2891 GCA_002307095.1 Sulfurospirillum sp. UBA1314 | reverse complement strand
TCATCGCCACGAAAATAAAAGGGAGTGCGAAAACGGAGTGTTTAAAGACGATCAAATCACTAATATCTTTGAGTTTGAGCCAGAGTTGTTGCAATACTAACCTTTACGTTTAAGATGGCTTGATTTTACAACAAAACCCTTTAAAAGTGTTATAATTACACGCATTGCACCGCTAAAAGGCGCAAAAGTACAACGGTACTCAGACTTACATGTAAGAGAAACTCATTGAAAACCATCGCTATTTTAGGACCCACTGCTTCAGGTAAAACAGCTCTTTCCATCGAATTGGCGCTGAAGTATAACGCATATATTGTATCGCTTGATTCATTGAGCATCTACAAAGAAATTGACATTGCTTCTGCGAAACCCTCCCTTGCGGAGCGTCAAGGGGTAAAGCATTTTGGGATGGATGTTCTTTTGCCCAGCGAGCATTTTGATGTCACAATGTTTTTTGAGCTCTTTCAAGACGCCAAAGAGGAAGCCTTGCGTGAGGGGAAACATCTGATCATCGTAGGAGGAACAGGTTTTTACCTCAAAGCGATGATGGAAGGACTGAGTATCAAGCCTGAAATATCTTTACATGTAAAAGAAAAAATCGATCATCTCCTGCTGGATTTAGAAGCATCGTATGCGCTCATAAATGCGCACGATGAGGCATTTGCGAGTAAAATTGCTTCCAGTGATCGTTACCGCATCGAGAAATGGCTGGAGATCTTTTTGACAACAGGTGAAATCCCCTCAACCTATCTTTTGCATGCCAAACAAGAGCCTCTCATTAAAGAGGTTGCCCTGTTTGAAATTGATACGCCACGAGACATTCTTGCGCAGAAAATCACACTGCGCACACACATGATGCTCACGCAAGGCTTAGTGGATGAAGTTTTTGCCCTAGAAAAACGGTACAGCAGAGCACCACACTGTATGAAAGCGATTGGCATCAAAGAGGTGTTGGATTATTTTGATGGTCAGCTTACGTTTAACGATCTGGCTGAGCGCATTAGCTTGAATACAATTCATTTAGCCAAACGTCAACGCACCTTCAACGCTTCGCAATTTCCACCGCATCTCAAAGGTGATGTCAATGATCTTTTTGGCGCCATTGAAGTGCATTTCAAATCTTAACAACGATAAAGGTAGTCTTATTAAATGAAAATAATCGACCAAAACTACATCAACGGCGAATTTAAAAAAATTGATTCGAGCAAAAACTTAACGCTGAAAAATCCTACAACCGAAGAAGATATCGCTCAAATTTATTTAAGCACGCCTGCTGCAATGGAGGAAGCCATTCACTGCGCCGCCACAACCTTTGAATCCTTTTCACACACATCGGTTGAGGAACGAATGGAGATTTTACAGCGCATTCACGATGAACTGAGCCAACACGAAGAGAGACTCATTGATTTAGCTGTCTTAGAATTTGGCGCGACGATTACCACAACGCGCAGACGCACTAAAAACGCTATCAACCTCTTTTTAGCGATCAAAGAAGAGCTTAAACGCTACGATTTCATCACAAAAGATGACTACTCTATGACGATCAAAGAAGGGGTGGGCATCATTGGTGTCATTATTCCATGGAATGCCAATCTGGCGCATTTGTGTAGCAATATCGCTCCTGCTATCGCACTGGGATGCACTCTTGTGATCAAGCCCAGTGAATTTAATGCCCTTGAAACCCAAGCATTTTTAGAGTGTTTGCACAGAGCCAATGTCCCTAAAGGCGTTGTCAATGTCGTTCATGGCACTGGCGAAGTGGTTGGGGAAATTTTAACAAAACACCCGCTTGTCAATGCTATTTCATTTATTGGTAGTACCAAAACGGGTAAAAAGATTTTTGAAAACTGTTCAAAAACCATTAAACGCATGACCCTCGAACTGGGTGGAAAATCCCCAACGGTACTTTTAGAAGATGCTGATTTTGCCAAAGTCATTCCCCATGTTTTAAGCAGCGCCTATAGCAATAGCGGGCAAGCGTGCCATGCAGGCAGTAGACTGTTAGTCCCCAAAGCGAAACTGAACGAGGTCAAACTACTTCTCCTTGAAACGATCCAAAAGCTCACCATCGGCGATCCAAAAAACGAAGAGACCAAGATCGGTCCGATGATCAATCAAACCCAATTTAATACGGTACAAAATTACATCCAAAGCGGTATTGAAGAGGGGGCGCAGCTTTTGTGTGGAGGTCTTGGAAGGGTTCAAGGATTTGAAAAAGGCTATTTTGTCAAACCAACCGTTTTTATCTGTCAAGATCAAACATTAAAAATCGTGCAAGAAGAGATCTTTGGCCCTGTTTTATCTGTTTTAACGTATGAGAGTGAAGCAGAAGCTCTCATCATGGCAAACAACACTCTTTTTGGACTCTCCGCGTATGTATTTTCCAGCGATGAAACGAAGGCGTATGAATTTGCCAAGCAGATACGCAGTGGAAGAGTTTTGATCAATACGAGCGCATCAAAAGCGAAAAACCCTCCCTTTGGCGGCATGAAACAATCAGGTCTTGGCAGAATGGGCGGACGCTACTCTATGGACGCCTTTTGCGAGATAAAGTCGATACTGTTTTAATACCTATGGCATTAAATCAAGATTTTGTTGACAGATGCTTTTCCATGAGCTGTTATCGTTAATGGCGACGCATTGCGTAAAGTACGATTTGGCTTTAACCGCATCTTGCAGTTTTAAACTGAGCTCTCCTGCTTGGTAGAAGAGTCGTATTTTATCTTTCGGACTTAAATTCAGAGGTAAAAGCGACTCTGCAATATGTAAAGCCTCTTCATCTCGACCCAAACGCTTCAGCGCATCCATATAGCTAAACTCCAAGGCTGGGCTAAGGGCTGTGGATTTAAACTTCTTTTGCATCTCAAGACTTGCCTCTGCATACGTCACCAGTA
>DBTO01000006.1 GCA_002307095.1 Sulfurospirillum sp. UBA1314 | reverse complement strand
AAGTCATCCTTGGTAAAAACATCAATGCACGTCTGCATGCGCCTAAATCCGTCTCGATTTCCAATAAAACGTTCGCCGTTTCAGGCATCTTTGAAAATGGTGTTGGCTTTGAAGATGGTGGGGCGGTTTTGAACCGTGAAGATGCGAGTACGATTTTCAACAAAGAGGCGTCCATCTTGCTTGTGAGCATGGAAAAAGGTGATGAAGCAAATGCGATGATAGAGCATATCAACGCGCTAACTCCTGACATTGAAGCAAAAACCACACATGAGTTTGTAGACAATTACAATCAGTTCAAGATCATCGAAACCTCTTCCAATGTCATCAGCGTGGTGGCATTTTTGATGGGACTGCTTGGTATTGCGAGCCTCATTAGCATCACGATCAATGAACGTCGCAGTGAGTTTGGCATTTTAAGAGCCATTGGCAAGTCGTCCAATTTCATCATAACGATGGTCGTTGGTGAGACGTTTGTCATCACGTGCGTTGGTTTCATCTCAGCACTTCTGCTCTCTAAAGCGCTTCTGTTTATGATCGCACATGTCGAGAAGTTTCAAGGCTATGTGAACGGTGAACTTAGCTTAGAGACGATTGTAACTGTCTTTGGTTTCTCTCTTTTCATGGCGCTTTTAGGCGCACTGCTCCCAGCTTATAGCGCTTCAAAGATCGACCCGATCATCCTCATTCAAAGGGGTGCATTATGATACTTGAAGCACGTGGCATTACCCATTATTACAAAAATGACTTAGCCCTCGATAACGTCAATTTTGAAGCGAAACGTGGCGAGTTTATCGCCATCGTGGGGGAGAGTGGCAGTGGAAAATCTACGCTGCTTTCCATTCTCTCCTCCTTGCTTCGTCCAAGCAAAGGCGAGCTGTTTTTTGAGGAAAAGGCGTACGCGCTCATCAAAGACATCGATGCGTTTCGTCAAAAAGAGGTGGGATTTATCTTCCAGTTTCACTACCTCATCGGGTATTTAACGATTTTGGAAAACATTAAACTTGCCGCCATCGACAAAAAAAGCCCCTACATCGACACGCTTTTTGAGCAATGTGGCATCGCAGCGATCAAAGACAAATACCCTGATGAAATTTCAGGCGGACAACGTCAACGTGCTGCCATCGTGCGTGCCCTTGTGAACATGCCCAAAATCATCTTCGCCGATGAACCCACAGGCAACTTAGACTCACACAATTCGCAAAATATCTATGAGCTATTCAAATCGCTCTCCCAAAGTGGCACGACCATCATCATCGCGACGCACGACCGCAATGTGTTGACCTATACAGACAAAATTATCGAGGTAACCGATGGAAAAATTCTCTAGTTTTATACAAAAAGCCTTTGCGATAGGCTCACTTTTTTTAGTCCTTGGCTTAGCCTTTGGCTTTGAGTATTCGCTCAATCTTTTGGGCTACTTTCTGCCCTCTTCTACACTCTCTGCGGTCAATGCTCGAAGTGCGCATGTCTCGTTGATGCTGTATGGTTTTGTGCCGTTAATGCTCTCGTTTTTGCCGTTTGTTTTGATGGAAAAAGAGAATATCCACAGTGAAAAAGGGCTTGAAAAGCTGGGAATCTATTTTACCCTTTGGTGCATTTTTTTGGTCTTTATGACCATCAGCCTTCTTTTGGGCGTGCATCGTGGACTTGTTTTTTACGACTTTGCGTATGAACTTAATTTCATCCTTGCCTTTTCGGGTGTTTTTTACATCTTGGCACTCTATGACTACATCAAAGCGTACAAGGTTATACCGCTCTGGATCAAAGTCTCTTTATACCTTGTTATCGCCTCTCCTATCGCGCTTTTGGTGCTTATGAACCCGATCATCGGGCAAGTGGAAAAGACCATCGTAGGACCGCACGGAGACAATACGCTTGGGATGAGTTTTACCCTGATTCCTATCTTTTATTTGCTTATCAAACTGCATGCCAAAGAGACATTTGTTGCGAAGTATCACGCGATGTGGGTTATTCCCTTAGTTGGCTACATTGCTTCGGTTGCGTACCGCATTTTTATCGGTGATCTTAGCTACAATCAAGAGTGGTTTTTCCAATATCTAACGCTTTGTTTTGTGCCTTTACTTATCAAATGGCTGAGAGATGCGAACATCACTTTTAAGAATAACCCATTTTTGGTCATCTCTGTCTACTCGTTTTTGTTTGTGGACATCGAGGGAAATATCTTGTTTATCCCTTCCATCCGCTGGTTATTTCACCGCAATGACCTCGTTGTGGCGCACGCACACATTGCTATGGGTGTTGGCATCTTTTTTATGGCGATGGCAGTCGTTTCGCCTTACCTTAAAAAACTCAACCAGCTTTCATTTAGCCTTTTTTACACACTTGGGTTTACACTGATGCTTATCGCACTTTCCATGGCAGGTATGATGGAAGCAGGCTTTTTGCAAGCAGATATTCATCTTTTATGGACGATTCGAATGCTCTGTGGACTCTTTATCATCCTTGTGACCATTGGCTTTTTCTACCCACAACTTGGGCTGAATGTTGAGAAACTGGATTCTCTTAGACTCTACCATCTTACAGGTTTTCTCTCTGATGCACTGGGTGGCATCTTTTTGTTTGCCTTTGCAGCGACCTTGTACCCACTTTTGGGCTTTGGCTTTGAAGGAAAGTACGAATATGTCGTCTTTGCCTTTATGACAACGACCGGCATTTTGCATCTCTTTGGTCTGCTTCAGCCCTTAAACGCGCCTGTTCTCGCCAAAATAAGCGCGTTCAACCGCATTGTCGTCTCCGCTATGTTTTTATCGCTCTACCTTTCGCACCAGTTGGGTGTTGAAGCAATGCTGATCGCTGTGTATGACCTTGTTTTTGCCTCCATTTACGTCATTTTTGCATCACACTTACAAAGGAGACTTTATGTTTAATGCCCTTTTTACCCTCTTTGTTGCGAGTGAGTTTTGCTACTACTTGCTCATCGCACAAACAGGGATTATTGAAGTGTTTCACTCTGACATCCAAGCCTTCTTTACCCTTCCAATGGGCGGTGTGCTTGGAAGTTTGCTGGTGTACCGTTCCTTTGGCTGGCTCAATACCGACCAGAAAAAAATCATCTTTTTTGTGGGGCTTCAAGCGCTCTGCTCGCTCTTTTACCCTTCGTTAAATTTGGTGGTTTTAGGAGCCCTTGGCGTCAGTTTGGGTATGAGCG
>DBTO01000231.1:20978-22553 GCA_002307095.1 Sulfurospirillum sp. UBA1314 | reverse complement strand
TGTATAGACTTCGTTTAATAGAATACAAAAGGTGCTATTTTGAAATTACTTGTCTCCGCCCTAGAACCATCTGCCAATTTGCACTTAGAGCCTATTTTAAATGCCCTTGAGCAGTGTGAAATTTATGGCATTTTTGATGAGCGCTTTGGAAAACCTTTGATGCCCAGCCGTGCTTTTTCGATTATGGGGTTTTTAGATGCGTTGCCAAAAATTCGTAGAGCCAAAAAGGCGATCAAGATTATGGCGCGTATGAGTTTTTTTGTGGACAAAGTCCTGCTCATAGACTCGCCTGCATTTAATTTGCCTTTGGCAAAAGCGATTAAAACGATCAATCCGAATGTTGAAATCATCTATTATATCTTGCCAAAAGTGTGGGCATGGAAACCCAAACGTGTCGAAGTGATGGAAAAATACTGCACCGTGTTAGCCTCCATTTTCCCGTTTGAACAGCAATTTTACACCAAAGCAACCTATGTGGGCAATCCACTGCTTGATGAGATTCCTCTGTTTAAATTGCGCTACGAAGAGACGGGAATTATTTCCTTTTTCCCCGGGAGTCGTAAGAGTGAGATTCGCAGTCTTTTTCCTATCTATAAAGAGTTGGCTTCAAAGATCGAAGGTAAAGAGAAGTGGCTGGTGATTCCTGCACATTATGATTACCGTGAAATTGCGGAGATTTATGGTGATATTCATGACTTTAAGATCTGTCGTAACACCTATGAGGCGTTAGAGCGCAGTGAGTTTGCGTTTGTCTGCTCGGGCACGGCGACGCTTGAAGCAGCACTTGTAGGCGTGCCGTTTGTTTTGGCGTATAAAGCCAAAGCGCTGGATTATTGGATCGCGAAGCAGTTTGTGAAGCTCAAACACGTGGGACTTGCCAATATCATTTTCGACTTTGAAAACAAAGAGCCTCTTCATGGCGAACTGTTGCAAGAAGAGGTGTATGCGCAAAGTCTCTTTGAAGCATATGAAAGTGTGGACAGGGAAGCATTTTTTAGCCGTATCACCGAGCTTAGGAAGATACTAGGGCATGGCAGTCAAGAGGCAATGATAAGCATAATGAAGGTATAATAGAAGAGATAAGGAGTAAAGAATGAGCACTGCAAAAGAACCAATGACCGAATACGGTTACAAAAAATTGATGAATGAACTAAATGATCTTAAAAAGAAGCAACGACCTGAGACGGTTATTGAGCTAGATATTGCACGAAGTCACGGCGATTTGAAAGAGAATGCGGAGTACCACGCCGCTAAAGAGCGCTTGGCGTTTATTGATGGGCGCATTGGTGAGCTTAGCGATTTGGTCTCGCGCGCGCAAGTGATTGACCCGACTTCGTATGAGCATGAAAAAATTCGCTTTGGTTCGACCATTATGTTGGAAAACTTAGAGACCAACGAAGAGGTGACGTACACTATCGTGGGAAGTACCGAGAGTAACCCTGATCGTGGACTCATTTCATACTACTCTCCTTTAGCGATTCAGTTAATGGGGCGAGGAGAAGGTGAAGAGGTGACCATCAAACTGCCTTCAGGCAAACAAGAGTATGAGATTTTAGAAGTCGCATACCGTGAGAT
>DBTO01000231.1:0-20707 GCA_002307095.1 Sulfurospirillum sp. UBA1314 | reverse complement strand
GAGGGATAAGATGTCAAAAATAGACGTAGCCATCATCGGCGCAAGCGGTTATACAGGACTAGAGCTGATCAAAATTTTGATCAACCATCCTCATTTTAATATTAGCTACATTGCAACCACAGAAGGTGGCGTGAAAGCGAGCGAATTGCATCCAAGCTTGTTGGGCGTTTTTGAGCAAGAGGTTTTGAAAGCCGATGCTGCAGAAGTCGCCAAGCACGCTAAGCTCGCTTTTTTAGCGCTTCCGCATAAAGCAGCGATGGGGTTTGCCAAAGAGCTTTTAGCTTTACATGTAAAGGTGGTGGATCTCTCCGCGGATTATCGTTTGGAGCTGGAAGCGTATGAAAAACATTACTGCGAGCATGAAGATAAAGAGCATCTAAAAGAGGCAGTTTACGGACTTCCTGAGATCAATCGTGCGAAAATTAAAGAGGCAAATCTGATTGCCAATCCAGGGTGTTATCCGACCGCTTCGATTTTGGGTATTTTGCCGTTTTTGAATTATCTTAAAAAAGATGCACCGATTTTTATTGATGCGAAAAGTGGCGTTTCGGGTGCGGGTAAAAAACCGAGTCATACAGCGCATTTTGTTACGATCAATGAAAATATCTTTGCGTACAATCCGCTCAAACATCGCCATGAGCCCGAGATCGCTGAAAAACTCCGACTTGTGAGTGGTCATCCTTTTGAAGTCAATTTTATACCGCATCTGCTTCCTGTGAGTCGTGGTATGTTGGTGAGCTCATATCTTCAAACCACGGAACTGATTGATGCTAAAGCTATTCTTCAGGACTTTTATCAAAACGAACGTTTTGTGCGTATCCGCGAAGTGCCTGTAGATATCAAATCAACGGCTGGAACGAACTTTTGCGATATTTTTGTGAGCCAAAAAGGTACGTCCATTTTTGTCTCATCGAGCATCGACAACCTTTTGCGTGGTGCGTCCTCTCAAGCGGTCGTAAATGCGAATTTAATGTGCGGCTTTGAAGAGTCCGCAGGAATCCCTATTATCGCCTATGTCCCCTAATCTTATCATCCAAGAAGGAGCGCTTTTTATTGCTGATGCCCATGACTCAGCTGAGCGCTCTTTCTTCTTTGATTTCCTTTTACATGTAAAACAAAATCCTCCACCCCAACTCTTTTTAATGGGCGATATGTTCGACCTTTTGGTGGGCAGTGTTGCGTATGGCGTCAAACAGTACCAACGCTATATTGATCTGATTGAGGAGCTTGGAAAACACTGTGAAGTCTACTATTTTGAGGGCAATCACGACTTTGATCTCTCCAAACTCTTTAACCATGTAAAGGTGATTCCCATTGAGGAACAACCGCTTACATGTAAACTTCCCAGTGGCAAAACCTGCTTGCTGTTGCATGGTGATAAATATGGTGGAACGCTCCTCAACCGTGCTTACACAAAAACTATCCGCAATTCAAGTGTTTTAAAAATACTTAATTTTATCGATGAACATACGCATTTTCCAATCTCCAAAAAGATCCAAAAAGACCAACGCACGAAAAAATTGTGCAAGACCATCGAGCATTTTGCAACGCAAATACAACGCAAGCTTCATTTTTACCCCAAAACGGACGTTATTGCAGAGGGACATTACCATCAGAATGTCGATTTTATGGTCTCTGGTGTGCATTACATTAATTTTTCTTCTTTTGCGTGCAATCAAAGTTACTTTAGTGTACAATCTTCCTCAGAGACAGAATTTGCGCAAAAGCAACTAAGGGGCTGCAATGGCTAAAGAGAGTATTTTAAAAGTAGGCTCTAATGAGATGGAGCTGGTGGACTTCCGTATTTTTAAAAAGGAAGAAAACGGTGTGTATGAGGGAATTTACGGTGTGAACGTCGCCAAAGTGCGCGAAATCATCAAAATCCCTAATTTAACAGAACTTCCAGGCGTTCCTGATTATATTGAAGGAATTTTCGATCTTCGTGGTATTGTCATTCCTGTGGTCAATCTTGCGAAATGGATGAACATTAAAGAACCCGATGATGGATCGATTAAACCTCGTATTATCATTACGGAGTTTAGCGATATTTTGATCGGGTTTGTGGTTCATGAAGCCAAACGCATTCGCCGTATCAGCTGGAAAGATATCGAGCCAGCATCGTTTGTTGCGGGTATGGGCTCACTGGATAAGAGTCAGATTACGGGCGTAACACGTATTGAAAACGACGATGTTCTTTTGATCTTAGATCTTGAAAGCGTGGTTCAAGCACTTGGTATTTATCAACCTAAAATTGATGTGGAAGACAATGCCATTATCAAAGTAGATGGTACCGCTTTGATTTTGGACGATAGTATGACTGCGCGAAAACTTGTCAGTGATGCGCTTAAAAAGATGGGGATGCGTGTTATCGAAGCGAAAGATGGTTCTGAAGGTTTAGAGCGCTTAAATGATCTTTATACAACCTATGGTGAGCATCTAACCGATGAAGTCAAAATTATTATTAGCGATGTTGAAATGCCTCAGATGGATGGATTTCACTTTGCAGCTAGTGTGAAAGAAGATGTGAGGTTTAAAAATATTCCAATCGTCTTTAACTCTTCCATTAGTGACCATTTTAGTGAGCTTAGGGGCAAAGAGGCGGGCGGGGAAGCCTATTTAACGAAATTTGATGCAGGAATTTTTTATAAAGAAGTTTCAAAAGTCATTAAATCACACGTGAAAACAGCACAATAGGGGTAGAACGATGGAAGATATTCAAGAAATTTTAGAAGATTTTTTGGTTGAAGCGTTCGAACTTATTGAACAACTTGATCAAAATTTAGTGGAACTAGAGGGCAATCCAGATGATTTGGAACTCCTCAATAGTATTTTTAGGGTCGCACATACGATAAAAGGGTCGTCATCCTTTTTAAATTTCGATATTTTGACAGGCTTAACACATCATATGGAAGATGTTCTTAACAAAGCACGCCATGGTGATTTAAAACTCACACCAGAAGTCATGGATGTGGTTTTGGAATCCATCGATTTGATGAAAAGTTTGCTTCATGCCATTCGCGACAGCGGAAATGACACTTCAGTGGGTATTGATATCACCGACATTTGCCGTCGTTTAGACATTATTTCTAATGGTGAACCTGTTGCAAATGTTGTCGTAGCAGCAGCGGAAGTGGATGAATCTCCAACGCCTACGTATGAAGAAAATGATGATAACACAGACTACTCCAAATTAAGCGACAAAGAGGTTGAAGACGAAATTGAACGTCTTTTGAAAATGCGTAAAGAAGAAGATCGCAAACGTAAGGAAACCAGCAGTGCTGCCAAAGCTGCCGCTGTGCCAACTCCATCGTTTGAGAGTTTGAAAGACGGTGATGAAGAGACGCCTAAAGTAGTCGAACCAATTGTTGCAAAACGTGCTTCAGCCGAAGCGAATGCACCGGCTAAAAAAGAGTCCGCTAGCGCAATGGAGCAAACCATTCGTGTTGAGGTTAAGAGACTGGATCACTTAATGAATCTTATTGGTGAGCTGGTTTTGGGTAAAAATAGACTCTTGAAAATTTACGATGATGTTGAAGAGCGTTATGAGGGTGAGAAGTTCCTTGAAGAGCTGAATCAAGTCGTTTCATCGATTTCACTCGTCACAACCGATCTTCAAATTGCGGTTATGAAAACCAGAATGCTTCCAATTGCGAAGGTCTTCAATAAATTCCCAAGAATGGTACGTGATCTTTCACGCGAACTTGGAAAGCAGATAGAGCTTGAAATTTCAGGTGAAGAGACCGAGCTTGATAAGTCCATCGTAGAAGAGATCGGCGATCCACTAGTGCATATTATTCGTAACTCATGCGATCACGGTATTGAAGATGGTGCAACCAGACGTGCCAATGGCAAAGCTGAAATGGGACTTATTCAGCTTAAAGCGTACAATGAGGGCAATCACATTGTTATTGAGATCACCGATGATGGTAAAGGGCTTGATCCGGATCTATTACGCTCAAAAGCAGTTGAAAAAGGGATGATCACCGAGAGAGAAGCGGACGCGATGACCGACAAAGAAGCCTTTGCGTTGATCTTTAGACCATCGCTCTCAACGGCCAAAGTCGTGACGAACGTTTCAGGTCGTGGTGTGGGAATGGATGTTGTTAAAACCAACATTGAAAAACTCAACGGTATTATTGATGTCGACAGCGAAGTAGGTCATGGTACGGTGATTAAACTCAAAATTCCTTTGACACTTGCTATTATTCAAGCCTTGCTTGTTGGTGCACAAGAAGAGTATTATGCGATTCCATTAGCATCCGTTCTAGAGACAGTTCGTATTCCACTCGATGAGATTTATACGATTGAAGGCAAAAACGTTCTCAGACTTCGCGATGAAGTGCTCTCTTTGGTTCGCCTCTCAGACATCTTTGGTGTCAAACAGGTGTATGAAGGTGGCGAGCATACCTATGTCGTTGTCATCGGGCTTGCAGAGTCCAAACTGGGCGTTGTGGTTGACACTTTGGTGGGACAAGAAGAGATTGTTATTAAATCTTTGGGTGATTATCTCCAAGGCATTGAAGGCATTGCGGGTGCTACGATCAGGGGTGATGGACGTGTGACATTGATCGTCGATGTGGCTGCTCTTATGAACCTTGCCAAAGGCATTACGGTTGACATTCGTGCGAGTGCGGAAGCGGTCGTCAAAACGAAAACCGTACCAAGCGACTACATTGTCCTAGCGGTTGATGATAGTGCGATGGATCGTAATATCATGAAAAAATCAATGGAGCCTATTGGGGTTAAAGTGCTTGAGGCCAGCAATGGTCAAGAAGCCCTTAACATGCTCAAATCGGCTGAATACAGCATTGATGCGGTTTTGATTGATATTGAGATGCCACGTATGGATGGATACACGCTTGCGGGTGAAATTCGTAAATATTCAAAATATAAAAACCTTCCACTCATTGCCGTAACATCTCGTACGTCTAAATCAGATAGGCTTAGAGGCGTTGAATCAGGTATGAGTGAATACATCACCAAGCCATACTCTCCCGAATACCTTGAGAGTGTTGTGCGAAAAAATATAAAACTATAAGTGGGGCAAAGCGATGAACGATAAATTAAATCAAATTCTTCAAAAACAGCAACAACAAGTTGATGAGCCGCACAAAAAAGAGGATGATGTTATTCAACTGGTTGGGTTTATTATAGGGCAAGAAGAGTACGCGGTGCCCATTTTAAGCATTCAAGAGATCATTAAACCGATTGAATACACAAGGGTTCCTAGTGTACCAACGTATATCCTAGGTGTTTTTAACCTTCGCGGAAGCGTGATCCCTTTGATCGATCTTAGAAGCAAGTTTAAAATGGACCCTGCAAAAGTAACGGAAGATACGCGCTACATCGTTATGAAAGGTGTAGACAATACCGCAGGCTTTGTGATTGATCGTTTGACTGAGGCGATTCGTATTAAAAGTAGCCGTATTGGACCACCACCTGAGACGATTCATGCGGAAAAAGGAATGGTGTATGGCATTGGAATGCGGGATGAAAATATCTTGACGATTCTTAAAGTCGAACAGCTTTTAAAACGCGATTTCTAAACCTTCGTAAAGCGCCAAATCAAGCGGTTTGGCGCTTTACATGTAAACCTTAATACTTTACTAAATCAGAGACCAATTCAAAGTTATTGGCACTCATCATATGAATCTTTGGATGAATCTTTTTAAGCTCTAAAAAGGCATTTAAAGAGAGTTCAAAACCCACTTTTCGCTCTTCTTCTTCACTGATTTTTTTAGCGTGAGAAAGTTTATCCATCCAAAAAGAAGGCACATGAATGCCTGGAACGTGCGCGCTCAAAAACTGAGCCGTGCGCAGCTTGATAATTGGGAAAAACCCTAAGATCAGTTGCGTTTGACTCTGCTCTTTGTTGATTTCGGCTTTAGCATCTTTGAGCAAGTCTAAAAGCATTTTTGCATTTTCAACGCTGTAGACAGGTTGGGTGATAATGCCAATCGCTCCATGATTGATCTTTGTTGCCATCTTTTTCATTAAGTTCTTAGGGGTATTGGCATGGGCGTTGCAAACGGCAAAAGGATAAATGGGCTTGGGTTGCGTTTTAAAAGGCTTTCCAGAGTAGTCAATGCCTGCGTTAAAGCACTGAATGATCTCCAAAAGAAGCGTACTGTTGCCTTCAAAAACCCCTTTAACGGCAGGTTGATCACTCGCACTGGCTGGATCTCCCGTAAGGGCGAGAATGGTGCGCAGATCAAAGCCGTTGGCACCTAAAAGATCCGATTGTAAGGCGACTTTATTGCGATCTCTCATGCTCATTGTCGCGATGACGGGTTTATGAAACTGGGTTTGAAGTTTGAGCGCACCAAAAAGCGCATTAAATTTAAGACGTGCGAGTGGGTTGTCGGTGGTGCTAAAGCCATCCACGATTTTCTCGAGTCCAAACGCCGCAATTTTTTCAATAATCGGCTCAAACGTTGGCTCGTGCATCGGTGTTGTCTCAAGCGTCAAAAAGGTGTCATGCTTTAATTTTTCGATAAAATTTTCAATCATTGCGTTTATCCATTCGGGTGAACTTTGGCGTATTATAACTTAAACGCTGAAAAAGAGGTAATCGTTTACTGTTTTATTGCCTAAGCAAGATACTGCTATAATAAGTGCTTTAAGAATCACAAGGAGCAGTCTGGATGAAGTTGTGTGTGTTTGATTTTGACTCAACGCTGATGGATGGTGAAACCATCGATTTTCTAGCCAAAGCGCATGGGGTCGAAAAAGAGGTTTCAACGATAACCGAAGCTGCGATGCGCGGAGAGCTTGATTTTTTCGAGAGTTTGAGTACACGCGTAGGGCTTTTAAAAGGGATGGATGCCAAAACTGCAGAAGAGATGTGCGCTTGCTTACCTTTGATGAATGGTGCCAAAGAGGCAATCGCAGGACTTAAAGCCAAAGGGTATACGGTAGTGGTTTTTAGCGGAGGTTTTCGCATCGCCACAACCCCTGCGAAAGCGATTTTAGGGTTTGATGCGGATTTTGCGAATGTTTTACATGTAAGAGAAGGTCACTTAAGTGGACTGGTCGGTGGCGATATGATGTTTGGTTTTTCCAAAGGTGACATGTTAGGACGCCTGCAAAATCTTTTACATGTAAGCTATGAAAACACGATTGCTGTGGGTGATGGCGCGAATGACATCTCCATGTTTGCGTGTGCGGCGAAGAAAGTAGCTTTTTGTGCCAAACCGATTTTGAAAAATGCTGCCAATGTGATTATCGATGAGAAAGATATGCGCAATCTTCTCCAATTTATATAAAAGAGTCAAATAATGTATAACAATGAACTGAAATTTTCGTTATGGTGTGATTTTGTGGAGCGAAGCTTCCTTGAGGGTGAATTTGGCGAGTTGATTGAAAAAAATATCGTCAATGCTGCAACGAGTAATCCTTCGATTTTCCAAGCCGCGTTTTTAGGCTCACCTGCGTATGCAGAAGATAAAGCCAAACTTCAAGGCAAATCGGCCAAAGAGATTTACGAAGCGCTGGCAATTAGCGACATTCAACGTGCCGCCAAAAAGCTCTTAAGCTCATATGAAAAAGGCGATGATGGTTTTATCAGCATCGAAGTTGATCCTTTCTTATGCGATGATACCGAAGCGACTGTGGAAGAGGGAAAACGCCTTTTTAAAGCGATCGGCTATCCGAATGTGATGATCAAAGTCCCTGCGACAGAGGCTGGGTTTAGTGCGATGGAAGCATTGTTGAGTGAAGGTATTAATGTCAATGCAACCCTCATTTTCTCCGATACCCAAACCAAAGAGTGCCTCAAAGCCTTTAGCAGTGCGAATAAAACGTTGGTTGAAAAAGGGGTTAAAAAACTGCCGCAAGCGGTCATTAGCATCTTTGTCAGTCGTTTTGATCGTAAGTTGGATGAGCAGCTTGCCAAAATAGATTTTGTAACAGCGCGTGTGGGTATTATGAACGCGATGCGATGCTATGAGCTGATTGAAAATGCAAAATTACCCAATGTCCGAGCGCTGTTTGCAAGTACGGGTGTTAAGGGCGATAAGCTGAGCCCAGATTATTATATTAAGGAGCTTTTTCTCGAAAATGCGATCAATACCGCACCGCTCGCAACGATTAAAGCATTCATTGCCTCGTCCAAAGCGTGCAAGCCCATCGAGCTTAGATCTGATTGGATTGAGAACTTTTTTCACTCAGTAGAGGCCAATGGCATCGATATGAACGTGGTCTGTGATGAGTTGATGGATGAGGGTTTACGCGCCTTTAAAGAAGCTTTTGTAGAGATTTTAAACGAACTCAAATAAACAAAGGATGCCCAATGGCAGCAGTTGAAGTCAATGTAAGTGAACTCACATTTGAGATGACCAAAAAGCTGAAGTTTTACCTCAGTAAGCTGGTTGAACACAAAGGAAGTGATTTACATGTAAAGACCGGAACGACAATTCGAGGGCGTATTCATGGCGAAATTGTCTCTTTCTCCAAAGAGATACTTGGGTATCAAGATGGGCTTACCTTAGCGAAAGAGCTTTTAAGAAGTCGTTTTCCAGAGCTGGTTGAGAAGAAAAACATTGACTTTACCTTTAAACTCAACGATGAGTACCGTTTTCGTGTCAACATGTTTTTTCAAGTCGATGGTGTTTCAGCGGTTTTTAGAACGATTCCGATGGTGCTTCCTACGATTGAGTCGCTTCATTTGCCTACCATTTTGAACACACTGTGCGATCTTCCTCGCGGTCTTATTTTGGTCACAGGTCCTACGGGATCGGGTAAAACAACGACACTCGCTTCGATGATTAATCGCATCAATAAAACACACAAAAAGCATATTATCACGATTGAAGACCCTGTCGAATTTATCTATAAAGATGAATCATGCGTGGTCAATCAGCGTGCCATCGGGCAAGATGCCATCTCTTTTTCCGATGCCCTTCGAGCAGCACTTCGTGAAGATCCTGATGTTATTTTGGTGGGTGAGATGCGCGATCTTGAGACGATTGAAACAGCAATGCACGCAGCCGAAACGGGTCACTTAGTACTTTCAACTTTGCACACATTGGATGCAAAAGAGACCGTTGGGCGTATCATTGGGATGTTTCCTGGCAGTGAGCAAAACCGCATCAAGATGTCGTTGGCATCTGTTTTGCAAGGCATTGTTGCGCAACGATTGGTTAAAACGGTCGATAACGGACGAACAGCGGCAGTCGAAATTTTGGTGAAAAATGCTCGTATTGAAGCGTTGATTTTAGAAGGTCGTGAGGGCGAAATTCCCGATGCGCTTAAAGAGGGAAAAGATGTGTATAAAACGCAAACCTTTGATCAAGCGCTTTTAGGATTGTACGCGGAGGGTCGAATTTCTCGTGATGCAGCGATTCAAACCTCGACGAGCCGTAATGATCTTACGATGGCACTGGATTTTTACGATGCGGATAAAAGTCAAAAAGAGACACGCAAAGATGAGGTGCGTGTGAGTATCAAAGAACTTCAAGAGCTCGACAAAGACATCCTTAGCTTAAAAAAATAGAGACTTTAGACAGCTTTTAGGTTTGTTTTTGTAAAATTAGCACCTTATTTTTTACAAAGGAAAACTATGTTAGAAGGCATCATTAGAGATAGTATCGAAAAAAAGGCTACCAAAGCACTTCGTAGAGATGGATATCTAATTGCAAACATTTACGGTAAGGGTGAACAAAACATCAATGCTGCATTTAAAGCAAACGAATTCATCAAAGCAGCAAAGAGTAAAGAGACGCTTATTTTCCCAGTCAAAGTTGCGGGTAAAGAGTACAATGTTGTGATCCAAGATTACCAAAGAGACCCTGTAAACAGCAATCTTTTACATGTAGATTTACGTATTGCACTTCCAGGTGTTCTTAGTAAATATTTAGTGCCTGTTGTCCTTGAAGGTCTTCCAATCGGTACAAAAAACAAAGGTGTTTTGATTCAATCCAAAAAACGTTTAACCGTTAAATGTACAGCAGAAAATTTACCAAACAGCTTCGTCGTTGACGTTAGTGGCCTTGATGTTGGTAATACCATTCTCGTACGTGACATCCCAGTTCCAGCAAACGTTATCATCATGGATGAGACACGTGTTTCTGTTGCCGGAGTTATTAAAGCGAAGTAACGCTTATTATGACACTGATCGTAGGGCTTGGAAATCCAGACTTACAGTACAAAAATAATCGACACAATGTCGGTTTTATGGTCATCGATGCGCTCATCGATGACCAATCTTCTTGCGAAAAAATTACCAAAGCCAATTTCAAAGGTGAGCTTTTTAAAGCCCCTTCCATGCTTCTGCTTAAACCCACAACCTATATGAACCTCTCAGGCGAAAGTGTCAGAGCAGTGGATGATTACTTCAAACCCGATCAAATCATTGTGATTCATGATGATTTAGACCTTCCTTTTGGAACCTTGCGTTTTAAAATTGGTGGTGGACATGGCGGTCACAACGGACTTCGCTCGATTGATGCCCACATTGGTATTGAATATATACGGGTGCGCATTGGCATTGGAAAACCATTGCATAAAAGCGATGTGGCAAAGTATGTGCTTTCCGATTTTTCAGCGTGTCAGCGAGAATTTTTACCTGAAATCCTTTTACATGTAAAGAAAAGTATTCAAGCGTTACTACTTCAAGATTTAAAAGAAGTTTCGCTACAATACTCCCTTAAACAATCACTGTGTGAGGCGGATAAGGTATGAAACTTTTTGAGAAATACATTGTTAAAAATTATCTCAAAAATTTCTTTATCATTTTCATAGCGCTTGATCTTTTTTACGTAGGTGTCGATCTGCTTACTAACTACAATAACATTCCTGATTCTGCCAATTTACAGATATTATATTCAGTTTTTCAAGGCATGAATGCGGTCAATTATGTCCTGCCTCTTTCCATCGTTTTTGGTATGGTTGTGACCTATTTTAGCATGATCAAATCCAATGAGCTCATTTGTATGTACGCGTCAAGTATCTCTAAACGCTCTTTGGTTAAACCTTTTTTTCTAACCGCTTTGGGGTTGACAATCGTCTACATTGGGCTTAATTGCACCGAGTTTGCCTATGCTTATGAGTACAGTGTCAATCTTAAAAAATACAACCGAATTTCGACCAGTTCCGAAGATCTTTTCCTCAAAAATGACAACCAATATATCTACTTTAAAAAATTGGATCCGCTCAAACAAGTGGCGTACGATGTGACTATTTTTGAAGTGAATAACATCGATGTGGCTAAAATTATTAGAGCTTCTGTGGCGACCTTTATTCAAAATCAATGGGTACTAAAAGATGTAAGCGTTGTGTATAAACCGTATGTTAAAACCTTAGATGACGCAGGCTACCACACAGAAAATGTCCAAGAACTTAAAATGATGGAGAATTTTAAACCGAAAATTATGGATAACGTCTATCAGAGCGAGTACACACTTTCTATTACGGATGGCATGGATGCGTTACTCTTTTTGGAAAACCAAGGGGTGAATACCAGTAAGATTAAAGCGACACTCTTTTATCAACTCTTTTTCCCGCTTTTTGCTCCTTTTTTGATTGTGATTTTGTACTATAAAGCACCTGTAATGGGGCGTTATTTTAACATGGCATTGATTGCTTCTTCGTTTGCTTTTGTGACACTTGTAGTGTGGAGTGGACTTTTTTTACTGAGCCGTTTAGCCGCCAATGGTGTTATCTTTTCTGAAATTGCTATTTTACTTCCGATTATTCTCCTCTTTTTGATAGCATTGCATTTTTACGCTAAACGCTAAATTGGGTCGTATTTAATCATTTTTTGTTGAACTTTTTGATAGAATAGAAAATTATTGTTATCTCTAATAAGGTTCAAAATGACGAAATTCCAAGCATTAGCACAAAAATATGGTACACCCTTGTACGTTTATGATTTTAATAACATCTCCAATAAATTTTCGTGCCTCAAAGAGGTCTTTAAAGCACGCAAATCCTTAATCTGTTTTGCTGTCAAATCAAACTCAAATCTCTCTGTTTTAAAACATATGGCACATTTAGGTGCAGGATGCGATTGTGTCTCCATTGGTGAAGTCAAACGCGCTTTAGTGGCAGGAATCCCTAAATACAAAATTATTTTTAGCGGTGTCGGCAAACGGGATGACGAGATCGAAGAAGCCCTTCAGAACGATATTTTGATGATTAATCTTGAGAGTGAAGAGGAGATGAATCGTGTTGAGATGATTGCTTCGAAACTGGGTGTTGTAGCGCGTATTAGTATTCGTGTCAACCCCAATATCGATGCCCAAACCCATCCGTACATCTCAACGGGGCTTCATGAAAATAAATTTGGCGTAGATTTGGAGAGTGCTAAACGGATGTACATTCATGCCAAAAACAGCGCTTCACTCGATCCTGTAGGCATTCATTTTCACATTGGAAGTCAGATAACCGAAGTGGAGCCTTTTAAAGAAGCGGCACTTGTGTTGGCAAATTTATTACGAAATCTAAAAGCGCTCAAAATAGAGATTAAATTTTTTGATGTGGGCGGTGGCATTGGTATTCAGTACAAAGATGAAACGACCATTGATCTTTATACGTACGCTCAATCAATTTTCGCAGCCCTTACTGGTCTTGATGTCACGCTTGTCTGTGAACCAGGTCGGTATTTGGTCGGTGATTGTGGCTTCTTCTTAACGCGCGTGTTGTATGAAAAAAACAATGGTTTTAAACGCTTTGTGATTGTGGATGGTGCGATGAACGATTTGATTCGTCCCAGTCTGTACCAAGCGTATCACGCCATAGAAGTTGAGGGCAAAGAAGAGCAAGCAACAAGCGTGTGCGATGTTGTTGGTCCTATTTGTGAGAGTGGTGACTTTTTTGCAAAAAATATTGCATTACCAGCATGTGAGCATGACGATCTTTTGATTGTTAAAAGTGCAGGAGCCTACGGATTTACGATGAGTAGCAATTACAACACACGCACGCGCGTGGCGGAAGTGGCACTTGAAAACGGCGAAGATCGTTTGATCCGCCAACGTGAAAGTTTTGAAGATGTGATTGCATTAGAGCGAGCATATCTGTGAGTTATTGCATAGGAAAGGCACGTCATGCAGGTAATTGATACATTTCGCAAAGAGATTGATCTGATTGATAATGAGATCTTAAAACTGCTCAATGAACGTATGGAAAAGGTCAAAGAGATTGGTCGTGCCAAACAAACCAGTGGAACGGCGATTTACCGACCAGAACGCGAAAAAGAGATTTTAGATCGCCTCAAAGGGCTCAATCAAGGAGCTCTCAATCCCAAAGCGATTGATGCGATCTTTTTAGAAGTGTTTGCCGTAAGTCGTAACCTTGAGTTTCCTGAGAAAATCGCGTTCATGGGCCCTGAGGGAAGTTATACCCACCAAGCCGCAGAGAGTCGCTTTGGCGCGATGGGCAGTTATATTGAGCTTAGCTCGATTGAGGCAGTATTTCATGTTTTAGAAAATGGCGAAGCGAAGTATGGTGTCGTTCCAGTGGAAAACAATACCGCAGGTGCTGTTGGGACAACGCTGGATTGTTTAGGAAAATTTAGCTCAAAAATTGTGGCAGAACTGTACATGGATATTCACCACTCCTTTGCCTCCGTATGTGAGGACATTAAAAAGGTGAAACGCATCTATTCGCATCCTCAAGGCTACAATCAATGTCGAAGATTTTTGGAGGAGCATATGCTTTTAGGTGTGGAGTTTATCCCAACCAAATCAACGGCAGAAGCGGCAAAAAAAGCGAGTGAAGATCATGATGCTGCGGCGATTTGCTCGCATATTGCTGCTAAATTATCGAATCTGCCCATTTTATTTGAAAAAATTGAAGACAATATGGCAAACCAAACACGTTTCTTGATTTTGAGTGATTTTAAAAACAAAAAAGGGATTCATAATAAAACCTCCATTTTGGCAAAAACCGATGATAAACCAGGCGGGCTTGTGGAGTTTTTACAAACGTTCCAAGATCAAAAAGTGAATCTGACCAAGATTGAGTCGCGCCCAACCAAAGAAAAAGGGTTCCAATCCATTTTTTACATGGATTTCGAGGGGCACATCGATGATGAAAATGTCCAAAAAGTGATCGAAGAGAACAAGGATAGATACGATATTAAATGGCTTGGAAGCTATATTTGTGGAGGATGAAGAATGCAATTTAACGGTGTTTTAGTAAATTTGAAAACGTACGAAGCGGGCAAGCCGATTGAACTTGTCGTACGTGAGTATGGCATTGAAGCCAATGATGTGATTAAACTAGCAAGCAATGAAAACCCAAGAGGATGTAGCCCCAAAGTGATTGAAGCGGTACGCGCGGAAGCGATCCATATGAACCGCTATCCGGATGATAGTATGTACGAACTCAAAGAGGCTTTGGCGAGAAAATACCGTGTCGAAGATAAAAATATTATCATCGGTTCAGGCAGTGATCAAGTGATTGAGATTGCGATTCATGCCAAAGCCAATGCTAATACGAAAGTGTTAATGGCAGGTATTACGTTTGCGATGTATGAGATTTATGCCCTTCAAACAGGGGCAAAAGTGCTTAGAACCCCTTCGGCTCAGCACAATTTAAAAGAGATGCTTGACATTTACAAAGCGAATAAAGATATTTCGATCATTATGCTCTGTATCCCGAACAATCCATTGGGCGAGTGCTTGGATGCCAAAGAGGTGTATGCCTTTTTAGATCAGATTGACAAAGAGACGTTAGTAGTGGTTGATGCCGCTTATTTAGAATACGCACGCTTTAAAGATCCTGCTAAAAATATTGATGCTCAAGAACTCATTACTAAATATCCTAATGCCATTTACACCGGCACTTTCTCAAAAGCGTATGGACTGGGTGGCATGCGTTGTGGGTATGGCATTGCACAGCCTGAGATCATTCAAACGTTTTTGAAACTTCGCGCACCATTTAATATTACCAATCTGACACTCAAAGCGGCGATTGTAGCCCTCAGTGATGAAGCGTTTGTCGAGGCTTCTGTCAAAGAAAATTTTGCAGAGATGAAAACTTATGAAGCGTTTGCGAAAGAGCTTGGATTTAAAGTGATTGAGAGTTATACCAACTTTATCGTTTTAGAATTTGATGCGAGTAAAAACTCAGGCGCCATTGCGCAAAAGTTGATGGAAAAGGGTATAATCGTTAGAAATTTAGGATCGTATGGTATGAATGCTATTCGTGTCACTATCGGAACACCAGAGCAAAACGCACGCTTTTTTGAACTCTTTAAAACAATTTACATGTAAGAGAAAGAGATATGGAGCTTAGAACACTTTTAAATCAAATAGCAACACTTATACAAAATCTGACATTACGTCAGAGAATAGTCACAGCCGTATCGATTGTTGTGCTTATTGGTTTTTTAGTGTTTCTAACGCTCTACAAAAATTCCACTTCTGCCAAAGGAAGTGGGTACAGTGTTTTGTTTGAAAACACGACCGCAGGCGATTCTGCACTGATTATTCAACAACTTGAAAAAGAGAAAGTTCCTTACAAAGTGCTCAATGAAGGCACCATCGCCGTACCAAGTGATGTGGTGCATAAAGAACGTATTGCGATTGCAGCTCTTGGAATTCCTAAAAACAGTAAAGTAGGGTTTGAGATTTTTGACAAAGCTGAGTTTGGTGCAACGGACTTTGAGCAGAAGATAAAATACATTCGTGCCCTTGAGGGTGAACTCGCCCGTACCATTGAAAGTCTTGGACCGATTTCAAATGCCAGCGTGCATATTGCCATTCCCAAAGAGACCGTATTTGCACAAAAACAAGCGGCTCCAACGGCTTCGATCGTCCTTAATATCCGACCGAGTATGAACCTCTCCGTGAAGCAAATTATCGGTATAAAAAATTTAGTTTCAGCTTCTGTTTCAAACTTGAGCGCTGAGAATGTCTCGGTAGTCAATCAAGAAGGTGAACCATTAGGTGACGATCAAACCAATCTCTTCCAAGGCGAACTGGTCAAAAGCCAGATGCGCTATAAAAAAGAGTTTGAACATAATGTCGAGCAAAAAATCATTAATGTGTTAGCCCCTGTCATTGGTGGTGTCGATAAAGTGAATGCGAAAGTCACGATTGATTTTGACTTTTCACAACAAGATTATGTCAGTGAAACGTATGATCCAAACTCAGTGCCCAGAAGTGAGCAGAGTGTGGAAGAGAAGCGTGAAGGTAAAGAGCCGCAAGATGTCGGTGGCGTTCCAGGTGCTATTAGTAATATAGGTCCTGTGCAAGGTTTAGAGAGCAGTAAAAAAGGTGAAACCTATCAGAAAAGCTCTACGACAACCAATTATGAAATTTCTAAAAAAGTCGTCAATTCTAAAGATGAATTTGCCAAGATCAAGCGTTTAACAGCCGCCGTTGTTGTGGATGGTAGTTATAAATACGGTGTCGATAGCGATGGAAAAAAGAAGAGTGAGTTAGAGTATTTTGCACTCTCCAAAGAGCAGATGGACGCTATTCGCGATGTGGTAAGACAAACAGTGGGGTATAATCAAACGCGAGGTGATGAGGTCACGGTAAGCAACTTTGAATTCAAACCACTTTCCAGCGATGGTACGCGTGCTCCAACCAAAGATTTTATGGATAAGGCTTCCAATTATGTTGGACCATTACTTCCACTTTTCAAATATCTTGTTGTTGGAATCTTGCTTTTTGTCTTCTATAAAAAAGTCATTATACCGTTTAGTCAAAAGATGGTTGAGACTAAATTGGACGATTTTGAAGATGAGGTCGAGCCAGTTACTTCGAACGAAGAAGAGGGTGCGGAAGATACATTAGAGAAATTTAGACAAGCACGCAAAAAAGTGGAAGACCAGCTTGGTATTGGTCAAGACTTTAACGAAGAGGCGCTCAAATACGATGTGCTTCTTGAAAAGCTTAAACATGTTGCAGAACAAAAAGGTGAAGAATTTGCTTCGCTTTTACAGTCTATGATTCGCAATGAGGGCGACTATGATGGCAATAGAAATAGTTCTAAGGATCTTGGATAATGAAACTAACAGAAGAGCAAAAAACACTTTATAATGAACTCTCAATGTCTGAAAAGGCGGCTATTTTGATGATCCAGCTGGGTGAAGACGCTACTGCCAATCTTTTCTCCCATATGGAAATCGATGTTGTCACAGAGATCTCTAAATTTATTGCAACGGCTAAAACCATTGACAAATCGGTTGCCAATGCTGTACTGGAAGAGTTCTACGTTATTTTACAATCCAATCAGTACATCAGAAGTGGTGGTATGGAGTATGCCAAAGAGATTTTATACCGTACTTTTGGAGCAGAGGGTGCTCAAAAGATTCTTGATAAGCTTTCCAAATCGATGGAAAATTCCCAAAGCTTTGGGTATCTGTCTCAAATCAAACCACAACAGTTGGGTGATTTTATTATGAATGAGCATCCACAAACCGTGGCACTTATTTTAGCGCATATGGATCCAACCAGTGCGGCAGAAACCCTCTCATTCTTTCCGGATCAATTGCGCAGTGAAGTCACGATTAGAATGGCAAATTTAGGTGAGATTTCACCTTCGGTTGTCAAAAGAGTATCCGCAGTGTTAGAAAATAAACTTGAGTCCTTGACATCGTATAAAGTTGAAGTGGGAGGACCTCGTGCTGTGGCTGAAATCCTCAACCGTTTGGGTCAAAAAGCCTCTAAAACAACGATTGCTTATATTGAACAAGCCGATGAAAAACTCGCTTCTGTCATTAAAGATATGATGTTTACATTTGAAGATATCATGAAACTTGATGGTAATGCTGTGCGTGAGATTCTCAAAGTTGCCGATAAACGTGATTTGATGGTAGCGCTCAAAGGCTCAGCCGATGATCTTAAACGTAAGTTCTTTGATAATATGTCACAACGTGCTCAAGAGGCGTTTGTCGAGGAGATGAATTTTTTAGGGGCTGTACGCGTGAAAGATGTTGAAGAGTCTCAACGAAAGATTGTTGAAGAGGTGCAAAAACTTTCAGAACAAGGTATCCTCCAAATCGGTGAAGCCGAAGAGATGATAGGTTAAGATCGTGACAGAAAATATCATTGGCAAAGAAAAAGTAGACGATCACTCAGTCAAACCGTATCGGTTTAAGGTCTTAGGATCCAACTTGGTGGATGGTGCTACGCCTTTACATGTAAACGAAGAGTATGCCTCAGAAAACACATTTGAGAGTGAACCTAAAAGCGTTCCCGATGAGATTATTAATATTGCACGCATTGAAGAGGGAACTCAAAACCAGTTTATTGAAGAACTTCTCAAAAAGACAGATGAGCTAACAACCAATGTGGTTAAACTCCAAATTCAGATCGAAAAACAAGAGCAAGATTTTAACAATAGACTCACGGAAGAGCTCACCAGAGAGCGAGAAAATGCCTACGCCCAGGGCTATCAAAAAGCCAAAGATGAGTTTGAAGATGCTACCTCTGAGATGAAAACACGTTATTTAAAATCGATTGGGCATTTAGACACACTCTATAAAAGTATGGAAGAACGTCTAGCCAAAGTTGAGACCGATATGAGTGTGACTGCTTTTGAAATTGCCAAAGAGGTGATTAAAAAAGAGGTGAGTGTATCCAGTTCTAAAATTGCTGCATCACTTTCAAAAGCCTTATTACAAGAGGTTAAAGATGCCATTAAAATTGAGCTTAGGGTCAATCCAAAAGATTTGGAAGCACTTAAAGAGCTTTACGCGGAAGATGAAAAAATCAAAGTAACCTCGGATGATGCCATTACCTTAGGTGGCGTGGTGATTCTCAGTGACGTGGGGAACCTTGATGGAAATTTAACGATGCGTTTAGAAAAAGTAAAATATTTACTACAAGAAAACTAAGAAGCACTGGACGAGATGAAAAAATTACGCGAAAACTCTATTGAAGAATTAAATGAATATTGCGAAGAGATCAGGCAAAAAATTATTCAAACAGTCAGTAAAAATGGTGGACATCTTAGCAGCAATGTGGGGGCTGTGGAGCTTATTGTTGCGATGCACTATGTTTTTGATGTCGAAAATGATCCTTTTATTTTCGATGTGAGTCATCAAGCATATACGCACAAGCTCATTACCGATCGTTGGAACACATTTGCTTCATTGCGAGAGATTGATGGGATCAGTGGCTATACAAGACCTGATGAATCACCATATGATTACTTTGTAGCAGGGCACAGTTCAACCTCTATTTCCCTTGCTGTGGGGGCTGCTAAAGCGATAGCGCTTAAAGGTGAGCAGTATAAGCGTGTGCCCATTGCGTTGATTGGTGATGGCTCTTTAAGTGCGGGTATGGTGTATGAAGCACTCAATGAATTGGGTGATCGAAGATACCCGGTTGTCATTTTGCTTAATGATAATAAAATGAGTATTTCCAAACCTATTGGTGCGATTAGTAAATTTTTATCGAGTGCCATGGCAGGTGATTTTTACCAAAAGGTTAAAAAAACGACAGAGCAGATTTTACAATATTTACCAGAGAGTGCTACGTATATGGCAAAAAAATTCGAAGAGAGTTTTAAGCTGATAACACCAGGTATTTTATTTGAAGAGTTAGGCATTGATTATATTGGCCCTATCGATGGGCATGATTTGGAGAGCCTTATTCGGGCGCTTCAATCAGCACGTAGTCTAAAAAAACCTGTCATTGTACATACCCAAACACTCAAAGGCAAAGGCTACGAGATGGCGGAAGGATACTACGAAAAATGGCATGGTGTAGGTCCTTTTGATGTGGCAAGTGGCGAAGCGATTAAACAAGGTGTGAGTAAAAACGCAACAACAATGTATTCAGAAGCGTTGTTGAAATTGGCAAAAACACATGATAATGTCGTAGGTGTGACTGCTGCAATGCCTAGTGGAACAGGTCTAACACCTTTGATTCAAACTTTTCCCAACCGTTTTTGGGATGTGGCAATTGCCGAACAGCACGCAGTGACTTCCATGTGTGCGATGGCAAAAGAGGGGTTCAAACCTTATATTACTATCTACTCCACCTTTTTACAGCGAGCATATGATCAAGTGATTCATGATGCGTGTATTATGAATTTGGATGTTGTTTTTGCGATTGATCGTGCAGGTATTGTCGGCGAAGATGGTGAAACGCATCAAGGGGCATTTGATATCTCTTATTTAAGCGCTATTCCTAATATGACCTTAATGGCACCACGGGATGAGCGAGGAATGCACGCAGCGATTCATTACTCTTACATCCATCAAGGCCCCTTGGCAATCCGTTATCCAAGAGGGGCATTTTTAGAATCAGACGCTTTTGAGTCATTGCCATTTGAATACGGAAAAGCACAACTGCTTCAACAAGGGCAAAGTAGCATTCTTCTTTTGGGATATGGAGCTGGTGTGGGAAAAGCAGTTGCAACTTCAAAATTATTGGCCGAAAAAGGGATTGAAGTCGCTATTGTCGATCTTCGCTTTGTTAAGCCTCTGGATGAACCATTATTGATCTCTCTCGCACAAGAATATGACCAATGGTATGTTTTCAGTGACAGTGCAAAAATTGGAGGCGTTGGCTCATTATTGATGGCGCTTAAAGAGAAATTTACTTTACATGTAAAGATCAAAACCTTTGAATATGAAGATGCTTTTATCACTCATGGAGCGACGCATTTGATTGAAGAGAGACTAGGGATTAGTATTTCTCAATTGGCAGAAAAAATTATGAAAGAAGTCTATTAATTAATAAAAAATATTAGTTAATTTTTTTTCAGACAAATTGATCAAAACTATGGAATCATTCAGAAAATA
>DBTO01000288.1:3502-4526 GCA_002307095.1 Sulfurospirillum sp. UBA1314 | reverse complement strand
AAAGAGCTGACACGGCTGATGCGCGGTGGAAAGGTTGGTCACAATGCACGCTTTATGAAGCCCGTGTTAAAAGCGGCGTTTGTCTCCAAAGCTGCCAAACATCTACACTCTGCTATGGACATCTCCGATGGGCTTTCCAAAGACCTTTCAAGGCTCCTCAAAGCCAGTGGCAATTTGGGTTTACATGTAAAGCGTCAAATGCCCAAACGAACGCTCTGCAGTGGCGAAGAGTATGAGATGCTTTTTAGCTTTGATGGGCGTAAAAAAAAGCTCATTGAACGCATTGCCAAGCAGACACGCACACCGATAACTATCGTAGGGAACATAGCGCGCAATCGTTATGTTTGCCATTGTAAAGAACACCACTTTTAACCATTTTAAGGATAGATATGACTCGACAATTTTTTCTCACCCATTCGCCGATTAATGCGATGTTTACCAAAAATAGCAGTGACTTTGTGGTCAGTGAAATTCCTCTGTATCCTTTCAGCGGTGAGGGTGAGCATCTTGTTTTACATGTAAGAAAAAAAGACCTCACAACGTGGGATATGTTGCAGTATCTTAGCGAAGTGACAGGATGCAAAGTGCGTGATTTTGGTTATGCAGGGCTTAAAGACAAAGATGGCATGACCACACAGTATATTTCACTGCATAAAAATTTCGAGCCAAAACTCGCCAATTTTACCCATGAAAAGATCAAAATTTTAGATAAAACCTACCATAACAATAAAATTCGCACAGGGCATCTTAAAGGCAATCGCTTTTTTGTCCGTCTGAAAAAAGTCAACCCAATTGATGCACGAAAACTTCAAGACGGGCTGAAAAAGATCAGCAAAGAGGGCTTTCCTAACTTCTTTGGCTATCAGCGTTTTGGCATCGATGGCGATAACTATGTCAAAGGCAAGGCGATTTTAGAGGGAAGTCGCAAAGAGCGCAATCCGAAGATGAAAGAATTTTTCATCAACGCGTATCAAAGTTATCTCTTTAATACTTGGCTTAGTAAGCGCATTGAGCTTAGCCGCTT
>DBTO01000288.1:0-3083 GCA_002307095.1 Sulfurospirillum sp. UBA1314 | reverse complement strand
AGAAGAGTTACCACGCTTTTTAGAGCATGGCATTACGATTGCAGGCTGGTTACTCGGTGGTAAAAACATCCGAGCAGAGTATGAAGCAGGTGTGATAGAACAACAGATTTTTGAAGAGTGTGAACCCTTTTTAGATAAACTCAATGGAAGCAGACGTTTTGCGTGGAGTTTTGCAGAAGAAGTTGAAGGTGTTTACAAAGAAGAAGAGGCATGGTTTGAGATGCACTTTTCCTTGCCTAAAGGTTCCTACGCGACCGTCATTATAGAAGAGCTAATAAAAGTTTCGCTATAATCTTTCCTTCAAAAGATTATATGATGATTTGTCAAGAGGTAAAGCGGTTTTTTTGAGAGATTGTTCTTTTTTTGAAGTTTTTAGAGGGAAGAGGCAATTAAGCCTCTAACCTTGTTTTAGAGTCAAGTTGCTTGATAACCATGTCAAGTTTGGTGTTAAGAACCGCTAAAAGCTCGTGTTTTTCTGTAGCATCTTTTTGTGCTTCTTTTAATTCTCGAATATCTTCCTCATTACGTTTTACTCGTTCTCTAAGAGAGAGAATAACAGAACCGAAAGCGATCACATAGCCAAGAATAGCAAGAGCTAAAGAAATCCACTCAAAAACTGACATTAAGCGCCTACCGCAACTTCACGCATTGTAACGAAAACAGTGTCAGCTTTAACACCATTGATCGTTTTACCAACGAGGGCAGTTTGAATCTCAACATCGGTCACGCCTGCTTTAGCCAAAAAGCCAAAGTAAGTTTTTGAACCAGTTGAAGAAGCAATTTGAATACTAACATCGTGATATGAGGTAATTCCTGAATCGGTACCGCTCTCACTTTGTTTTGTATAACCAACGTATTCACCATCCAACATAGCCGCACAAAATGCGCTTGCCGCAGTGTCAGAAGCAGGAAGAGAAAAACCTTTTGTCGTACTCCCAAGAGTATTCAATACAAGAGTCTTTGCCATTATGCTACCTCACTTTTTGAACCGATAAGGTTACTGTAATCACATTTTGTGTCAATGTCGTACCCTGCATCAAACGCACCAATGATAAGCGCTTTTGCATCTGCAAAAGATTTACCTTGTGTAATGTGTGGAACGCTAAAACTAGCAGTTTGGTAAACACCTTTGCTAATTTTTTTACCGCATGAACAACGGATAGAGTTCATTGAAGAAGGCATAACCGAAGCGGTACCACCCTCAAATTTCTTGTCATAAATCTCTAACTTACCTTCCATCAAAGCTTGGACGGCAGTGAGATCACCTGCGGACATCTCAGCATAGACGGTTTTTTTGGTAACACCGCCAATAATCTGTTTAATCATTCACGAATCCTTTTGTAGTTTTTTGTTTTGCAAAACATGAAGAGAAGTTTAGAAACTTTTTAAAACATGTCATAGCAACATAAAGAAACAACGATAAATAGGCATTTTTAAAAAAGTGTAATGACATGATTGAACACAAAAGATAGCATTTCATTATCAAAAACAAAGAGAAAGGGGTCAAATGTGATTATTGATAGTGAGGACTTTAAGACATTTTTTGAGGTTGCTTATGATGTTACTGAGGTAAGTGAATTGAAATGTTTTAAATGTGGGAAGAGGATGCAGGAATTAGGAGATCAGAGCGGTTTAACGTGTTTGAGTGGCCATGCGATAGGTTATTTGGAGTATATGACGACTTATTCAAACATGCTTAAAGATGTGTTTGACAATGCGGACATAAGCGGTATGACTTTTCAAAAGAAAGTCATAGAACCATCGACAATATTACATGTTGGCAATGAGATATTGTTTGATAATAAACAAGTAATAAGGATTCAGTAATGCAACATAAAGACGTAGGATTAGGAGACATACATCAAATTCATAATTATGAGTTTGATACGATAGTGGAGAGAGACGCTTTTATACCAGATTTGGAAAATTTAAAATTGATCTGTTTGGTTAATAGCCCGTTTTCGTATTATGCTTTGAAGAGCATTGAACCGATTGAATGGAAACCGTTAAGCACGGTTACGATCAATTTGGAAGATTTTAGTGTTTTATCAGCTGAGGAAACACTAAAATTAGTAAGCGCGAAACAGAATATTTATGACATAACGAATAGTGAATATAAGTGTGGATACCTGAGAGGAGGTAAAGAGGTTTTTGGGATTGAGGTTGATTGTGGTGCATTGCCAAATAACACTGTAAAAACAATAACAATTCCAAATTATTTAGCAACGAATAAATATTGGGTCGATCAAAAAAACAGTATTGCCTATGACCCAACAAATAAAGTAATGATCACACTTCCATACGCAAGTTCCAGTAGCTTATCAAGTACGATTTCAGCATACGTACAAAATGATAAAATTTATATATACACAGGAACAAACAGAACAAGCTATACAGAAACTAAAGTAGTTTTAAACTACACAAAAGGATAAAAAAATGTACATGTACACGATGAAAGACGAGCAGGATTATCGAATAGCAGTTAATGGGGTTGGGCATGGGGTTGTTTTAATCAAACGGGAGAATGATATTGATGTTGCGTTTGGTTATTTTAAGAGTGTTGATGATGACATGGTTTTGGTTTCTGAGCAGGAAGAGAACGAGATTAATACTTCTTTGAATACTGCGTTTTAAGAGAGTGTGCTTTTGCACATTCTCATCTTCTTTTTGTGACAGATCAGTCACGTTTTTTTCTATCCTGTTGCGTCACATTTTTCTTTGCTGCGAAGTCACAGAAAATCAATTTTATACTCAAGGAGATTTAGTACAGAAAGAGAGGGAGCTCACGCTCCTCTGTTTTTGTTACATAGCCTTTGTTGGGGTGGAAGAGTAAAAAGCGGTCTGTTTAGGGTGGAGTTTCGGAAACTTTTTGGTTTTTAGAGGGTTTTTGGCGTTCGAATCGTCGTTGAAGCTTGACAAGGGAGCGAGGGCGCTAAGCGCACTTTTATCTACGGCATTCTGTATAGGGTAAGATGGGACACAGTCCCACGTTACCCTATACATGCCTATACCTGCGGTGCAGGAAAGAGCGAGAGAAAGAGCGAAAACGCGCTATTTAGTGAGGAGTTTTGAAAGTGGTTTTG
>DBTO01000248.1:4283-4434 GCA_002307095.1 Sulfurospirillum sp. UBA1314 | reverse complement strand
TAAGCGTTTGAAGATTGCGGTTAAGCACTTTGCGCACTGTTCCCACAAGGCTTGCAAGCTCTTCATGTGAGAGATTGTTAATGAGTTTGAGGGTCTGTTTGTCACCTTGTTTTTCGATATTTTTAGCGATCAATTTCACCAAGCGCGTTGT
>DBTO01000248.1:0-3948 GCA_002307095.1 Sulfurospirillum sp. UBA1314 | reverse complement strand
AAAAAGAGTTTGTTAAACGAAGGTTTTGTCTCGATCCACTCGCGAAACAGCTCGATGGGAAACACCAGCAGTGTCACATCATCGAGCGCCATCGCCACATTTTCATGCACTTTAGCATCCAAAAGCGTGATGATGTCGTACATATCGCCTTTCGATAAAAGATAGAGTATCTGCTCTTTGCCATTTTCAAAGTTGATCTGCGAGATTTTCACACGCCCTTCCAAGATGACAAAAAAGTGCTCCATGCACTCATCAGGGCGCATCAGGATTTCACCTTTTGCAACATGCACCACACGCCCAAAATGTTCAATGTCCTCTTTGAGTTCTTGCTGTATGACGTCCAGTGCGTACATCTCTAACCTTTTACTTCGCCATCGACATACATCCACGCCGTGCCAAAACGTTTAAACCGTGAAAGCTCCTCATGCACGCCCCCTTTGCCCTCTTGCACAAACGAAGCGCGAAATGTGACCTTGCCCACTTTGTCCTTTTCGCCCCCTTGCCAACATGTCAAAACACTCAACCCCGTCCACGCTAACTCTTTACATGTAAAGGCAATTTCTTCTCTTAAATGCTTCGTGCGGTGGCTTGGATGCGTGGTTTCAACTAAATAATCCACCAAGCCAAAGACAAATGCAGCGTACCGCGAACGCATCAGCGCCTCAGCGGTTGGTGCATTGAAATGTTTATGGTAGGTCTCGCAACAAAGTTCATAGGTTTTTCCACTGCCACACGGACAGAGATTTGCTTCTTTCATTTTGCCTCTTTTGGTCACTTTGAGGCGATTATTATACAAATTTTCCGTTAAATCTCTACTGCCAAAAGAGCGCTTCAACGAGCTTTTCCCCTAGTTTTGCTACAATGACCGCTCATTTATTACAAGGCTTTTTAACGATGTTTGCTTCGCTTTTACACCCATGGAAACCCTGGTTTCCAGTCGTTTGTCTCACCATTTCAGCATTTATTTTTAACACCACCGAATTTGCACCCATTAGCTTGCTCTCCGACATTGCGGCAGATTTTCACATCAGTGAAGCGCATGCGGGGCTGATGATGACCGTTTATGCGTGGGTCGTGGCGAGTCTCTCATTGCCGCTGATGTTGCTTACCAAAGATATGGAACGCCGACGGTTACTTTTATGCTTATTTACGCTGTTTATTGCCAGTCATCTCCTCTCATCTTTGGCATGGAGCTTTTGGGTTTTGATGATTTCTCGCATTGGCATCGCCCTCTCGCACGCTGTCTTTTGGTCGATTACCGCTTCACTGACGTACCGATTAGCGCCTGAGGGAAAAAAGACAAAAGCACTGGGCATTTTAGCCACAGGCACATCACTCGCCATCGTTTTGGGCTTGCCATTGGGTCGCCTTATCGGACAAAGTTTGGGCTGGCGCACGACTTTTGCCTGCATCGCTTTTATCGCTTTTTTGATGATGTTTTTTCTCTTCAAAATCTTGCCACAGCTTCCTAGCGTTAACGCAGGTTCACTCAAAAGTTTACCGCTTTTATTCAAACGCCCCGCCCTCATGGGCGTTTATCTTTTAACCGCACTTGCCATTACCGCACATTTTACCGCCTACTCGTACATCGAGCCTTTTGTGCAACAGATCGCCTTTTTAAGTGCTGATTTCGCAACCATAACACTCTTTATTTTTGGGCTCGCGGGACTGTTTGGAAGTGCTATTTTTGCCTATTTTAAACACAAATACCCCTTTACCATCATCGCTGGCGCACTTTTGGCGTTGTGTGTTTGCCTACTCTTGATGCTCCCATTATCTTCTTCCATGTTTTTGTTTGGGACCAGCTGTTTTATGTGGGGCATTGCGATTTGTCTCATCAGCCTTATTCTTCAAGTGACCGTTTTAGAGCTCGCACCCGATGCCACCGATGTGGCGATGTCGCTTTATTCGGGCATTTATAATATTGGCATCGGCGGAGGTGCCTTTGTGGGCAGTCTGGTCATCGTACACAGCTCTATGTCCAATGTTGGAATCGTTGGTGCATTGTTTGGATGTACAGCACTTTTACTAGCCATTTGGATTTGGAAAACGTATCTTTTAAAACGTGTTTAGCCTTTACATGTAAAGATTAAACCACTCGGTTTCGACCTTGTGCTTTGGCTTCATAAAGAGCTTTATCTGCTTTGTCAAAGACTTTGACGATGCTATCGTACTTTTCAAATTGAGCCACACCAAAACTTGCGGTCAAAGAGATGATTTCGGGAAATTCATACGAAGCGATAGCCTCACGTAATTTCTCCGCCAATATTTTTGCTCCGATAATGTCCGTATCGTGGCAAATCAACAAAAATTCTTCACCACCCCAGCGCCCAAATATATCTGTTTCGCGCTTGGCAAGTGTCACAATTTTGGCAATGCTTTTTAAAACCTCATCACCCCTTTTGTGCCCATAATTGTCATTGACATGTTTAAAATAATCCAAATCAAAAATAATAATTGAAAGCGGTAACTGGTCGCGGTCAAACATCTTTTTCTCGTACTCCAAAATGTCATCGAGCTTCAAACGGTTGTGAATCCCTGTTAATTTATCGGTACTGGAGAGAATTTCAAGAACCGCATTGTACTTTTTGAGTTGATACTGCCTGATGAGCACAATCAAAATAACCACACCAACAATGACAACGCCTAGATAAATAGAGGTGTAGTCCATCGGCTCCTCAACATTGATAGAGATCCATTGGTTTAAAATTGCCTGCTTTTTTGCACTATCAATCGAATCAACCGCTTTTTGAAAAATAGAGAGCAACAGTGGTTCGTCATTTCGTGTTGCCACACTCAAATCCAGCTTTTCATCAAGTTTACTCACAATTTTCAATGAGCCATAATACTCTTTTTGAATTTGATATGCCACCGTCGGCAAGGTACCGATAAACCCAAAAAGCTTCTTTTGCTCCACCTGCTTCAACCCATCGGCATCACTCGCTACATCTACAAAGTGAACGTTGGGGTACCTGACCCTTAAAATAGCCCCAAACGCATAACCTTTGGTAATGCCAATAGGTTTACCAACGAGCAATCCTATATCAGAATAAAACACTTTGTCTTCACTTGAAACGAGCACGAGGGGAATTTGCATATACGCATGGGTAAAATTCAGATACGTTTTACGTTCCGGTGTCGTGATGGAGAGGGAGAGAATATCGCACGTTCGCTCTTTAGCATTTTTGAGCGATTCTGCCCATGTTTGGGTTTGAACCAGTTCGATGGGAATGCCGATAAACCGTTCCATCTCATGGATATAATCTGCTCCAATGCCGACATGTTTTCCTTTTTGATTCATCTCCAAAGGCATTTGGTCGGGGTTAATACAGAGCGTTATACGCTTCTTTTGCGCAAGGTACATCTGCTCATCAAGAGAAAATGCCAACCGCTCCTCTTTGGGTAAAATGCTTTTTGACCACTTGGATTTGAGGGCATCTAACTCTTCAGGTCGCACACTGCGCAGTGCTTTATTAATGATATTTTGCAGTATCTCCTCTTCGGGTTGCATAACGATGTAGAGGTTTTTATCTTCCAAATTTTGCAGTTCTACTTTGGAGGAAACATGCACGTTCGACAACATCTCTTTATCAATGATGTATTGTGCGCTAAAAATATCATCCATCCCTGCATCAATCAATCCAAACGCTACGGCTTCAAGCATCTCCTTAGTTGTCTCATACTCCACAACATTGAGTTCGGGATGCTCCTCTTTGAGATACTTTGTCGTTGGCCACCCTTTTCCGGCACCAACGGTTTTCCCTTTCAACGTTTCTATTGAACTAATATCTTGACGCTTGATCTGAGAAATAAGCGCTAAATCCATCGTAATAAACTTATCGCTAAAGCGAAATTTTTGGCGTCTTTCGACCGAAGGTATCAATGGTTGCGCCATTTGTATCTCTTTGTTTTGAAACTTTTCATACACAACAGGCCACGTACCACTGA
>DBTO01000086.1:16263-21863 GCA_002307095.1 Sulfurospirillum sp. UBA1314 | reverse complement strand
CGTACCACAAAGCCTGTTGGGGTTTTGTAGATTTCGAAGCGTTGATTGAGTGTGATTTCTTGGTAGACGGAGCTTCCGTATTCGATGTCGACGAAGGGATTCCAGCCAAGCAGAGTGAATCGCTCTAGCAACGTGTTTTCGCCAAGATCGTACGAGAGATTTTGATGGCTATTTTGGTCTTCACTCTTTTTGTAACGCCCTTCAAAGCGCTCTAAAACATAGCGCGAGTCCAGTTTGAGAAGCGTTGACCAGTATTTCATTTTCATAAATTTTGCATCGATGCACCACTGTTCGCCGTAGATTTTAAAGTCTCCGACCACTTTGCCATCTTCGCCATTTAGATGGGCGATATGAAAACCACTGCTATCGTAGGGTTTGGTAAACTGAACCGTGGCGATGAGCGTCTCTTGGGTGAGTGCTGTGTACGTCCATGAAAACAGCAGCACCAAGACGGCATTTAACACAAGGCTTGCAAAGATCAATCCAAAAGAAATTCGCATCAAAAATCGTCTCATTTTTTCTCCCATAGCACGTTTATCTTCACCCTATCATAGCTGAATTGATCCATGGCGTGCCAAAAGATGGCGTGCTATTCGTCCTTAAACGCAAACCCTTGCGCCACTAACGTATTGCCTGTTTTTCGGTAGTAAACATCGGCATAATAATTGGATGTAATCTCTGCGTAGGTTGGCATCGATCCACTGCCTGTTGCGTCGCGGAAGGTTTTGAGTGTCGCTTCGTATGCCAATGCACCTTTGCGCACTTTTTCACTGTCATATGCGTCTTGCATCACAAATGTGTCGAGTGCGACGCGTGGTTTGAGTGGGGCATTTTTGGCTTTTTCGGTGGGAACGCCGATGGTGCAGCCTACGGCTAAAAAGGTTTTGGGGGCAAGGTTAAAAAACTTGACCATCTCATCGGATTTTGAACGTACCGCGCCGATGGCTGTTGTGCCATATCCTAGCACTTCGGCAGCCACTTGAAGTTGCATAAGCATGATGCCCGCATCCACAGCCCCCACCATAATCCCCTCAGCACTCTGCTCGATGATGTGGTTTCGCCCCACACTCTCCACAATCGCACTCGTACGGTTAAAGTCGATGATGATGCCTACAAAAACATCCGCCGTAGCGATGTGTGCTTGTTCATTACACAATTTGGCGATCTCTTTGAGCTTGGCTTTATCGCGTGTATAAACTAGGCTGATTTGTTGTCCGTTGATGGACGTAGGTGCTCGTTGAGCTGTTTTGAAGATGCGTTGCAGGTCTTCTTCGCTGATCACTTCACCGGTAAATTGACGGATCGATTTTCGATTTTGCAGTTGTTGGATGGTTGGATTTTCCATGGTGTTTCCTATAAGATTTTTTCTACTATTTGAATCGATCTGCTCTCCACTTTTCCTTCCAATGCCACTTGAAATGCTTTAAAATGGGCTTTTTCCATATGCTCTGCCAAAAGGGCTTCGCTCTCCCATGTTTCGATAAAAACATAGGTATTTGCTTTGTCACTCTCTTTGTGAAGGTCGTACTGTAAACAGCCTTTGTCTTCTTTGTGGGTTGCAATATGCAGCGCTTTAAGGGCTTCAAAACCTGCTTCCGTGTGGGCATCTTTTAGGGTTAATGTTGCGACAACAACGACTTTTTTCATCTCATTCCTTTGGTTTAAATTCTTTAACAAGTATAGGAGCCATGTACTTAATATTCTCTTACGATACTTTTGTAATGTAAGAGCAAAGGAGCCTCATTTTTCTTTACATGTAAAAAGAAATTGTGACATTTTTTTGACATATTTCGTCATTATTGTGATACAATTAATTTATGAATTTAAGGAGGTTTTAAATGGAAGCAAACAGTAATTACACATACTATGTAAAGCTTTTAGCCCCTGTTGTTGTAGGGCTTTTTGTTTTTATGTGCCCAACGCCAGAAGGGCTCAGTGCTAATGCTTGGCTTTATACCAGCATTTTTGCAGGTCTTGTTGTAGGGCTTATTCTTGAGCCAATTCCACCTGCGTTGATCGGAATTATCGCCGTTGTCTTAGCTGTCCTTTTTAAAGTAGGACCCGTTGGTTCAGGTAAAGATGGCGCGGTGATCAAATCAGGCGCTGCGATGGATTGGGGATTGAGTGGATTTTCTAACGCTGTCGTATGGCTTATCTTTGCGGCTTTTATGATCGGTATTGGCTATCATAACAGTGGCCTTGGTAAACGAATCGCTTTTTTACTGGTGCATAAACTGGGAACCTCAACGCTGGGTCTTGGCTATGCCATCGCTTTAGCTGACCTCGTTTTAGCGCCGTTTATCCCCAGTAATGCAGCACGCAGTGGTGGAACGATTTATCCGATTGTGACGAGCATTCCTCCTATGTTTGAGAGTTATCCGGAAAAAGATGCACGCAAAATTGGTGCGTATCTTGTGTGGGTCTCCCTTGCGACCACGTGCGTTTCCAGTTCGATCTTCTTAACGGGTCAAGCACCCAACCCTCTTGCACTTGAACTCGCGGTAAAAGCAGGGGTTCATTCGGTGAGTTGGATGGGTTGGTTCATCGCGTTCGCACCTGTGGGTATTGTCCTTTTTGCGATCACCCCGATTCTTGCTTTGTGGATTTACCCTCCCGAGATTAAAGGTTCTCCGATCATCTCCAAATGGGCAGGCGAAGAACTTACAAAACTTGGCACCATTAGCAGAGGTGAGATTTTGATGCTGACGATTTCGGTGCTTGCATTGGTACTGTGGATCGGCAGTGACGCTTTTGGCATCAATGCTACGACGACCGCGTTGGTTGTTATTGTCCTTATGATCGCTGCGAAGATCATTTCATGGGGTGATTTCTTAGGCAATAAACCTGCATGGAATGTTTTAACATGGTTTGCAACCCTCGTCACGATGGCAGCAGGTCTTAAGAATGTCGGCTTTTTAGAGTGGATCGCCAAAGCGACCGGTACATACTTACATGGTTTAACACCGTTTATGGCAGTGTTGGGGCTCATCGTCGCATTTAGTATTCTCCGTTATTTCTTTGCATCAGGAACCGCGTACGTTACGGCGATGGTCGGACTCTTTACCGTTCTTGCTATCTCCATTCCCAACACCGACCCATCGCAAACGATGCTGATGTTACTGCTTCCTATGGGAATTATGGGTGTTTTAACCCCGTATGGAACAGGACATAGCCCCGTTTGGTTTGCCAGTGGCTACGTCACAGGACCTGAGTTTTGGAAACTGGGCGCCATTTTTGGTGCGATCTATTTGGGTGTCTTTTTACTTATGGGACTTCCGTGGATTAAATTTATCTATCCTTACATCGTAGGCTAATCTACTTTACAACGAGACTGGTTTTATCGCCAGTCTCTCCTCCAAAATCTTTTACATGTAAAATTCCTCTTGGCTTTGTTATAATGGTCAGACTTGGCACAAAGGAACTTTTATGAACATTGTCATACTCGATGATTATCAAGATGTGGTGCGTCACCTCGCGTGCTTTTCGCTTTTGAACAGGCATACTGTTCGTGTGTTAACCACGACGTATACCAACAGCGATGAACTTGCTGAAAAGATTCAAGATACCGAAGCGTTGGTGCTGATTCGCGAGCGAACCCTCATTACAGAAGCACTTTTATCCAAACTCCCTTCTTTAAAAATAATCGCGCAGACAGGAAAAGCAGGCAATCATATTGATCTTGTTGCGTGTGAAAAACATCGTGTTTTAGTCTGCGATGGAAAAGGCTCACCCATTGCACCTTCAGAGCTTTGTTGGGCGTTGATTTTAGCGGCATCGCGCCACATTGTTCCTTATGCTACCAACATGCGCAATGACACTTGGCAAAGCTCAGGCACGCTTGGGCTAGGTCGAGCACTGAATGGTCTCACCCTTGGCATTTGGGGTTATGGAAATATCGGTCAACGTGTTGCTGGGTTTGGCAACGTCTTTGGAATGAAGATTCTCGTGTGGGGAAGTGAGACATCAAGAGCAAACGCTAAAGCGCATGGGTTTGAAACGGCGAGCAGTCAAGCGGAGTTTTTTGCCACTTCGGACGTTGTCTCTTTGCATTTAAAACTCACCGATGCAACGAAACGTTGTGTCACCCAATCCGATCTTGATGCCATGAAAGCAGATTCACTGTTTGTCAATATCAGTCGTGCGGAACTGGTTGAAAAAGGGGCACTGTATGCCAGCCTTAAAAAAACACCTACCAAACATGCGGCGATTGATGTCTTTGAAACAGAGCCAGCTACAGCTAAAACGGAGCCACTTTTAACGCTTCCTAATGTGCTTTCAACCCCACACATCGGATACGTTGAGCAGAATAACTATGAAAACTATTTTAAAGCGGCATTTGAAAATATCGTAGCGTTTGCACAAGGCAAACCTCAAAATGAAGTAAAATAATCAGGGTGAGTGAGGCTCACCCTGTGAGCTTAAAAGACTAGGCTTTTTTCGCTTTTTTCTCTTCGCGTTTCTCTTTTAGCGACTTTTCGGGTTTCTTCTTGACTTCTTTTTTCATATCTTTACTTTTTGCCATGCTCTCTCCTTTTTGAAGTGGGTTAATACTGCTTAATTGTATAAGAGTTGCGCTTAAAAATAGACTTTATAAAAGCTTCAACGTGATCTTCTTCGAAAAAAGATCATCGTAATACTCATAAAAACCGTTCCTAAAAAAAGCATCGGTACAATCAGTGTCCACGCAATCTCCCAAGAGATGTCTTTTAAAAAAACGCCTTTAATCAAGATAAGATAATATTTAAGCGGTGTAAGCGCGGTTAAAGGCTGTAACCATGAAGGCATATTCTCTATCGGCGTTGCAAAACCTGAGAGTAAAATGGAAGGGAGCAAGAAAACAAAGGAGCCTAAAATGGCTTGCTGTTGCGTGTTGGAAATTGCTGAGATAAACAGCCCAATGCCTGAAATCGAAAACAAAAAGACGATAACACCCGTATACAAAATGGCGAGCGAGCCCATGAGCGGAACGCCAAAAAGATAGATCGCAAAAAGCAAAATCAAGATGGATTCTAACATGCTAATCAACAAAGCAGGAACCAGTTTTCCAACAAGAATCTCAAATGGACGCAAGGGAGAGACAAGAATTTGATCAAACGTCCCGAGTTCTCGCTCCCTCGCAATCGAAAGAGCCGTTAATAACATCGCAACGATCATCGTAATAGAGCCAAAAAGGTTGGGAACAATCCACCAAAAGTTACTCAAATTGGAGTTAAAAAAGAAGCGTGTTTGAATAGTAACAGCACTTGTGGATGGTTGTTTGCTCAGAAAAAAAGTTTGCACGATACTGCTTAAATACCCCTCTGCAATTTGCGCGGTATTCGATCTTCGCCCATCGAGTATCAGTTGCACATTGGCTTTGGCGCTTAACACTTCTTTGCCAAAACCATTTGGAATGACAAGTACTGCCAATACTTGTTGTGTGTTGATCAGCTCAGAAATCTCATGGTTATTGCCAACACGAATCAGCTTTTGGATATAAGGAGAGCCTTTGAAGTTTTGAATCAATTCTTGGCTTGTATGGGTTCCATCTTGATCAAAAACCGCTAAATCAATATGCTTGATCTCCAGCGTTGCCGCAAAAGAGAACATCAACACTTGAA
>DBTO01000086.1:0-15997 GCA_002307095.1 Sulfurospirillum sp. UBA1314 | reverse complement strand
AGCGGTGGCACAATCACCACAAAAAGGCTTTTTTTATCGTTTCTTATCGCCAGTGCTTCTTTACGAATCAGTGCAAATAATCGACCCATCATTCTAAACCCTTCTTCGTTTTTTTCACCACAAGCATAAAGAAGAAAAGTCCGACCAAAAACATACACGCCATATCTTTGATAAAAATAGAGGGGATATTTCCCACCAGAAAAATAGTCTGCAGAGACTCTACAAAATACCGAGCAGGAATGATATAGGTAAAGATTTGCAGCGCTGTAGGCATATTGGTAATTTCAAACAAAAAACCTGAAAGCAAAAAGGCAGGTAAAAAACCTACAATGATCGAAATCTGCGCAGCCACAAATTGATTTTTAGCTAAGGTTGAAATGAGCAAACCAATGCTGAGCGAGGGAAATAGATAAAAAGCACTGAGTAAAAACAAGATGCCAAAACTCCCTTTAAAAGGGATCTCATACCAAAAATAGGTTACCACAAAGCATAAAATCATCGAGCCCAATCCCAAAATAAAATAAGGAATCAGCTTGCCTAAGATAATCTCCATCATAGATGTGGGCGTTGCCATTAACGCTTCCATCGTGCCTCGCTCCCACTCCCGTGCGATCACCAACGCGGTGAGTAAAATGCCAATCAGCGTCATGACAACACTGATGGAGCCTGGAAGCAAGAAGTAGCGACTCGAAAGTGGTGGATTGAACCAATAGCGAGGCACCACAGCAATACCAGCAGAAGCCATAATGCCCTCCTCAATCGCCCAGTTACGGATAATTTTAGAGGCATAATTTTGAATCAATCCACCCGTATTGGGCTCTGTGGCATCGATGAGGATTTGAAGGGTATAAGCGTCGTGTTTTCCAAAGGTTGCAGGCACTTCCAAAACACCTTTGAGTTGATTCTCTTGAAGCAGTTGCATCAGCTCATTTTTATCGTAACCAATGTGCGTTTTAAACGACGAAGAGCCAACAAACGAAGAGACTAAGTCATGTGCCTCCTTCGTGTTACTTTTATTGATGATGCCAAGCGAAATATTTTTAGCATCCAAAGAGACGGCATAGCCCATTAAAAACAGTAAAATCAATGGCAAAATGACGGCAATCAGAATGGCACTAGGATCACGCATTATTTGCAACGTTTCTTTGAGTAAAAGCGCAAAAAGCCGTTTGCGGTTCATGAAAGTACTCGCTTATCGTAAGATTCAATCAAATCAATAAATGCCTCTTCCATCGTCGCCTCAGGTGAGACTTGCTCTTTTAGCTCATCAGGAGTTCCTGTCGCGATGGCTTTTCCATGGTAAATCAGCATAATCCGATCACAATACTCTGCTTCATCCATAAAGTGCGTTGTCACCATGACAGAAACACCTTTTTTGACAATACCGTTAATATGCGTCCAAAACTCTTTGCGCGTGATAGGATCCACCCCACTGGTTGGCTCATCTAAAAATAAAACGGATGGTTCGTGCATCAACGCACACGCAAGGGCTAATCGCTGTTTGATGCCCAAAGGAAGTAATTCCGCTTTGGTCTCTAAATGGGCTTTAAAATCAAAGGTTTCAATAATATCATCAATCTTTTGAGAACGTTTTTCACCACTGAGTCCATACACTCCTGCGAAAAACTCTAAATTATTTTGGATATTTAACGTGCCATACAGTGAAAATTTTTGTGCCATATACCCGATATTTGATCTCACTTTTGCACCTGCGGTGTAGAGATTTTTTCCCATAACCAAGGCTGTTCCCTCGCTTGGTACCAGCAGTCCGCACAGCATCTTAAACGTCGTTGATTTACCAGCACCATTAGGGCCTAAAAAACCAAAAATTTCTCCACGCCCTATCTCAAAATCAATCCGATCGGTTGCTGTAAAATTTCCAAACTTTTTGGTCAGATTTTTAGCCTCAATCAGATGACCCTGACGCTCTTCTTTGGGTGACATTTGGTTGGCTAAAAGCGATTCGGGCGCTGTCTTAACCCCGAGTAAACGCACAAACGCATCTTCAAACGTGGGCGCGCATACAGCAGCACTCGCTTCAGTGTCAAATGTGTTTAGATGCGTAAGCGGAAACGCCGCTCCTTTTTGAAGATTGACGCGAATGGACGCTCCGACTAAGACAGCATCCATCACCTCTTCTGCCTGTAAAAGGTGTGTGAGAAGCTTTCGTTTATCGGTGCTGATGTTGGTGACAAGATAGACTTCTCCCACAAGAGGCTCTTTCATTTTCTGAGGCGAGCCTTGATACAAAGAGAGACCTTCATTGAGCAAAATAACCGAATCGCACTTATCCGCCTCATCCAAATAGGACGTTCCCCACAAAACAGCAACATCTTCTTTTAAAAGTGCTTGGATCATCTCCCAAAGACTGATGCGCGAGATCGGATCAACCCCAACACCTGGTTCATCCAGTAGCAATAACTTTGGCTTTTTAATCAACGCACACGCCAACCCTAATTTTTGTTTCATACCGCCTGAGAGTGCGCCCGCTTTACGGGTACGAAATGTGGAGAGTGATGTAAAATCCAACAGCTCTTGAATGCGCTCTTTTGGCGCTTCGACATCTTGCAAAGCGGCATACAGTCTCAGATTTTCATCCACGCTCAAATCTTCATAAAGCCCAAATTTTTGAGGCATATACCCAATGTGTTGCAAAAGAGCGCTCTGGGTACACGGCATCTGCATTCCTAAAATTTCCAACGTGCCCGAAGTGGGCGTTAAGAGTCCTGCCAACATGCGTATCAGTGTGGTTTTCCCTGCGCCATCAGGACCTACAAGTCCTGTGATTTTCCCCGATTCGATCGAAAAATCAAGCGCATGGAGGGCTGGTTTCTTCGCTTTGGGAAAATTTTTAGAGAGCTGTTGCGCCAAGACGATGGTCATGGTTAGGTCTCTTTTTTAGGTTTGATCGTAACAGGCATTCCCTGCTTTAAATGCGCATCAGGATGTTTGATAATAACACGAAAACGGTACACAAGATCGGGGCGAAGCTCCATCGTCTCAATGTTTTTAGGGGTAAATTCTGCCACGGGAGAGATAAAACCGATGCTTCCTTCATAAGGCTCCTTCCTAGAATCGATGTAAACCCATAGCGTCTCGCCTTGCGTGATTTTGCCTAAAAGGGGCTCATCCACATACGCCTTAACCCAATACTCATCTTCCAACGCAATCTCCAAGATGCTCTGCGCCGCAGAGACGATGGAAGAAGGCTCTTTATAGCGCGCCAGAACCGTCCCCTCAGTTGGGGCGTACAGTGTCGCGTCCTCTATGTCATGTTCTAAGCTTTTGGCTTGAGCAGCAAGTGCCATTACTTTGGCATTTTGCGCTTCAATATCTTCAACCTGATACCCTCTTCGCACCATGTCGTAATAACTGAGTGCTTTAGCATAGCTCGCAGTTGCTTTATCGTATTGTGTTTTAGCCGTGATATATTCTTGCTCTGTCGTTGCATCGACTTTAAAAAGCTTTTGCTGCCTAACATAAACATCGTGTGCGCCCTCTAAGGCTGCTTTTGTCTCTTCAGCACTTGCTTTTGCTTGAGAGATCTCTTCAACACGGTACCCTTTGGTCAGCTTGGCTAATGTCGCTTTTTCGGCAACGAGTTGTGCAGTGAGATTTTCCAATTGGTAGCGCAATGTGGTGGTATCCAGTAAAACTAAAGGCTCACCCTTCGTAAAAGACTCGCCTTCATCTTTACGAATGCTTTTGATCGTACCCAAAAATCGAAACGATAAATCTTGGGTACGGTTTTCGATGTTACCGTAAAATACCAGTGGCTTCTCCTGCCCATTTGTATGGTGGACGTAGTAATACCCTCCAGCACCGACTAAAAGAACCATCACTAACAGTAAAATGATTTTTTTCATATGTGATCCCTTTTGGCAACGATTCCCCAAAGAATATACTCCACATTCTCAAGAATCGTGTGAATAATCATCTCCATATTCGCTTCCTCGCCTTCGTGTATAAAAGGCATGCGTTGGGTGATGGTTAGTTGTTGGACGCTGAATATCACAATTTGACCAATCAACGTATGCGTTCTAGCCCTGACTTGCGAAGCATTGACCTCTTGCTGGCTGATACGCGCGATCAAATCGTCTAAAATGCTTAACACAGGCTCCAACCCTTGTTGATACAACAGCTCAAACCCACGTGAAGGCGTCATCTGCTCCCTGATAAGAATGCGGTGCAGATAATTGTTTTTTCTTAATCTGCCTAGCATCGCTCTTGCCATCATCTCCAAAAGATGTTTGATCCAATCGATATAAAACGCATCAGAGGCTACATCCTCTTTTTGTGCCTCAGTAAAAGCACTCGTAAATTCACCCGCTTTTTGCGCCATAATCTCTGTAATATTGCTCACAACCGCTAAGTAAAGCTCTTCCTTACTTCCATAATAGTAGTGAATCGAGGAGATATTGACATTGGCTTCTTTCGCAAGTTCCCTGATCGATACATCCTCCAAAGAGCGCTCCCCAAAAAGCCTGTAGGCGGTCTCCAATATAGCAGCTTTGGAGGCGTTGGATGGTTTTGACTGAGTGGCATGTTTCAACACGTTGTGTACCTTTTCGTGAAATTCGTACTCAAAGTATAATACAAACTATTGTTTAAGTCAAACGTTTGTTTGAATTCTTACATGTAAAGATTATAGACGCGTTGGGCTTTAAAGAAATGTGCCCTGTTTCGCATACTCTAAGCTCGTATACTATAAAATAATCCACGCTAACACCAAGGACTCCTGTGGAAAACAACAAACATTCTCTCATCGCCGAATACGAAAAAGAGCTCAAGCAGTATGAGAACTTCAGCGACAAAATGGATATTTTACTCAAAGAACTGCTTGACCAAGAGAACATTTCGTACCACTCCATCGAAAACAGAGTCAAAGAGAAAAACAGTTTATCGCGCAAAATAGACGGCAAAAACAAGTACCAAAACCTAAACGAGATCACCGACATCGTGGGCTGTCGCATCATCAGCTATTTTGAAATCGATGTTGAAAAAATCGTCGCACTGCTAACCAAAGAGTTTAAAATAGACGAAGTCAATTCCATCGACAAAAAGAAAATCCTTGATCCGGATCGTTTTGGCTACCTCTCCTACCACATCATCTGCTCCATCAATGATGAGCGGGCACAACTCAGAGAGTATAAAAACTACAAAAATTTCAAGTTTGAGATTCAAGTGCGAACCATTTTACAACACGCGTGGGCAGAGATCGAACACGACATCGGTTACAAGTCCAACATTGCCGTTCCAAGGGAGTTCCGTCGAAAATTTTCACGCATCGCAAGCATCTTAGAAATTGCGGACGATGAATTTAGCAGGCTCAAACTGGACATTCACAATTACGTCGAAACCATCTCTAAAAAAGGGTTTGAAAACATCGACATTAACGCCGAGAGCCTCAAACTTTTCATCGAGCAATCAAACGATCTTGAAGAGATCGAAACCTATATTATCGATAAACTAGAGCTCAAAACGCTTGCTTTTTCAGAGCAGATGCAATCGGCCAATATCAGCCTCTTTTTAAACATCATTAACACTTTTACGACCTATAAAGAGATCTTGGAGATTCAAAATTCCCTTCAAAAACACAAAGAGCTCATCAAAAAATTCATCGTACAATGGGCATTTGCGAGGGAAAAATTACTGGAGCGGTTTCGTGAAAATTTCGAGCAAAAAGATGGGTTTATCATCGGTTACGCTTTGATGATCGAGTTTTTAGAAACCAACCACAAAGAGGGCATCACCGCCTTTTTCCCAAGCCTTTCCGCCCTAGAAAAAGAGGAAGCGGTGGCATTGGCGGTGAGTATTTACAGAGAAATTACGACTCAAAATTAGAGCCAAAAATCCTTACATGTAAAAAAGACACATACTCGAATCTGCTAAAGGCAACAAAGGTAGGAAAAATTTCATGATAGTGCTGCTGGTGCTATCAACCTCTTCTTCTATTTTGGTATTGACGATTTTGTATCCTTCGCCTTTGACCGTTTCGATGAAATGAAACGGAAGCAATTTCGCACGCAGTTGTCGCACAAGTGACCTCACTCTTTCTTGGCTGATCACTTCATTGTGGTACACGTAACATTCGATCTCTTCAAACGAGACAACATGAGGCGACTTTGCTAACATGTATTTAAGAAAAAGTGCCTCTTTTTTCCCCAAAAAAGTCTTCTCTTCCTTATGAATAAAAAGAGCATTCTTAAAATCAAAACAGACCTCTTTGGAGAGACAAAAAACATCGTCATTCCAAATATGACACAATTTATAAATCCTAAAAGCAATCACTTCTGGAGCAAAATCTTTAACAATGAGATCGTCATACGAAAGGTAGTAGAGTGTTTGTAACATATGAGGATTGACCTCTTTTTCCAAAATAAGCAAAATAGGTGCGTCACTTCCATTTTGTCTTATAAATTTTAAAATAGCGGGATCTGTAGGATTTTTGAGGTTGAGAATAAACAGAGAATAAGCCGCCAAATCGGTACCTTCTTGAATGAGCTCCTCTTCGGTTTGTATTTTTTTCATAGTCATTTTTAAACGCAATTGGTTCATAAATATATCGATGCTATTTGCTAATGCTCGATCTGGTTCAAGAAAAAGTACTTTCACTTTTCTCCTTTTCGGTGGATTAGTATGGTACTACGTTAGAAGCTTCTTCAGGAATATAATTATTTTATTATATTCCTGAATTAATTATATTACTTTAGAATTTATAACTCAAGTAAAAACGTCCATAAAGGAAATCATCATCTTTTGTTGATGTTCCACCTGTTGGATGATCATAAGTACCATAACCTGCCCATAAACGTGTACTAAGCCCTTTTAACGCTCCACTAAAGGCATAGGTTAGATCAATATTTATCTCATCGGCACCATCCAAGTTCATGGCTTTGCCTGAATTGATATACCCTTTATCACTTTGCGTATAGTGTGCATACTTAAGCCCTGAGTTAAAACCAGGAATGCCAAAACCATAAAGCGCTTCAATAGAATACCCATCAACACCTGCAAAAATGGAGTTGTTGGTTAGCATGTCAGTATAGGAAATCGCATCAGGAACATGTCCAAAGGTTCCAGGGAAGTTGGCTTCATCATCCATCGTTGTGTACGCAAGGTTGAGTTTTACACCACTGAGCTCTGTTGCAATTTTAAAGCCATACAATGTTGCACTGTCGCCGCCAGCATAAGGAGGTGGTGTAGCTGCAACAGGAGCCGTTTTAACACCCGTATCATAATCTGCTCTTGCATAGGTCATTGCAAAAGAGAGCGGAAAGTTAATCGGTAATTTGTATTCTGCTTGGAGGTAATATTCATCGTATCCACCCACCCCAATAAAAACAGGCGCATCATACATCATTTTATTTTCATCGGTTTTGAGGTATTGACCATCAAGTGTTAAACCTGCAATACTTTTATTGGTGAAAAAGAGAGAGTACATTCCTTTCGCAAAATGTGCATCTTGTTGAGTCGTACCGACCGCTTCGCTACCATTACCATAGCGCATTCTCCAATCTTGAATATAGATCAGCTTAATCATCGTCTCAGGGAGTTCTCTGACAGTCAAGACAGCAGCATCAAAAGAGTCTTCGAGTGCAAATGCTGTACTGGTCATAATCAGTGGCGTTTTAATTTTTTGTCGTCCAACCATGATGTCCGATTTGGAAATCGTATATTTGATGTAGGCTTCTGAGAGCAATGTCACACTCACTGAGTTACGCGCATCATCTTCGCTGTCAGGATCTTTGGAACCTACCGCATCTCTGTTTTGGAAACCTAGATCATGGGCTGATTGAAAGCCAAGTCCTAAGTTGAACCCTTTAAAATTATCGGTTACATACCTTAACTCGACCGCAATAGAACCGACGTTGACATTATTGACAGGCGCTGTTTCATTGATGGCATCGCTTCTGCTACCGCCCGTATAAACAAATCTCAAATCGCCCGTTACTTTACCGTTTTTAAAAGCATCTTCTAGTGAATCGCTCGCAAACGTCATTGTACTTAGTGCCGCTACCGCCACTAAAGATAATTTAGCCCATTTCATCTTTTCTCCTTTTTTTGCCCGTTTTGTACTTTACATGTAAAGCACCATTATCGATCTGCCCCACTGATTTACCGCAAAACCAATGGGGCTTCTCTTGATTTCTTTATTTCATCTCTTCGGCTAATTTTTTCTCAGCCTCATCTTTTTTCTTGTCTAACTTACCTTTGTAGTATTCGTACTCAGGTTTGTAGTAATTGAGCATACTTCTTAGCCCTTTATGCCCCACTTCGACGTGACACGAAGCACAACTGACCTCTTTATCGCTCCCTTTCAGACTTGCATAATGCGCGTGCATTTTGCGACCTTTTTCACTGATCGTTTCGTTGATTTTGTAGTTGGTGTGACATCCCGCACACGCATCGTCTTGTACAAAATGCGCCCTCTTAGCACGATTGGCTTGCCAATCAATCGCATCTGCATTGCCAAAGAAGTGAATCGCTCCTTCTACAACACCGTTTCTTGCTTTGGTTGCGATATACGCAAAGACATTATCATGCGGTAAATGGCAGGTGACACAACTTACTTTAATACCCACTTTACCGTTTCCACCATGAACGTCATTGTGATAGGCGGCAACCATGGGTTTCATCTCGTGACACACGATACAAAAGCGATCATCACTGGTGCGATGAAGCCCTTCGTACAACACCCATGAACTGAGTAACCCGATCAATACACCAACCAGCATCGTGAGAATAAGGTTGTTTTTAATGATGAGAAATAGTTTCTTGATCATGGCGTTGCCTTCATCCATAGTTTCACATCATTGCTGTGACAACTTAAACACATATTGTCCGACTTTTTATGCTCAAAGTGACACTCGTCGCAATAAAGTTTTGGACCATCGTGAATGGAATTATGTGGATTGGTATGCAGTGCATCCATAAATTTCAGTCTATCTGCCAAAAACTGTTTCGTTTTATGACAGGACAGACACCCCTTGTCATCAATCGCTTTAAAATTTTCAGGGTCATCCCCTTGACCTTCATGACAGTCTGTACATTTAAATGCCAGCTTTTCATGGTGAGGTTTCATGGGAAATTTTTCTTTCAACTCAGGCGTAATTTTCACCTCAGCGGTAGGAGGCGTATTTGCCTCGCTACCGATGAGCGACATCACACTCAGCAGAAGAAAAAACCCTACCGCTAAAAGAGTTTTTTTGCTACGCATGATTAGATGTTTTCTCCTGCGATCATACCAAAGGTTAAACAATCCGTTACCGCAACCGTACCTAAACGACTTGCACCATGGGTTCCTCCCGTTACTTCACCTGCTGCGTAAAGACCTGGGATTGGTTTGTTTGTGTTGCCTGAAATGACTTGTGCTTTGGTATTGATGTGCAAGCCACCCATCGTATGGTGAGGTTTTGGAACCAAACGAATCCCGTAGAATGGTCCTTTCATATCGATAGGATCACCACCTTTGAGCTCTTTAAGCGACTCACCTTTGAGGGTTTGTTTTTTAAACTCGTCTTCAACACCATTTTTCACGTCTTCATTGTATTTTTTAACCGTTGCTTTGAGGGCGTCCGCAGGGATTTTATAGTTTGCTGCGAGTGCATCAAGTGTGTCAAATTTTTTCATAACGCCACCAGACAACCCTTTTTCAATGATGGGGTAAATTTGCTCTTCAAAGGTATTGTACGTACCAATCGCGACAGGGTATGATTTTGGATCTTTTCTTAAGATGACATACTCAGCGTCCGCGCGTGTTTTACGATCAGCCATTTCATTCATGAAACGTTTGCCATTTTTAATATCAACAGCAAGACCGAATTTAAAGAGTCCTTGTTGCGTCAAAAGGGGTGCTACACCAAAACCTCTCTCATCTGGGCTTGCCCATGGTCCTTGTTGAATCCAGTCAATATGAACAGGAAGTGCGCCGATTTGGAACGCTTTTAGAAGTGCACCAGCCGTTGCACCATCATGATTGGTCGCATCCATATCTTCGACAAGGCGTGGATCTTGAATTTTTCTATAGACTTTGTCCATAGAGAAACCACCACTGGCTAACACAACACCTTTTTTCGCTTTGTAAACTTTTTTCTCACCACTTTTATTTTCGATATCATCGCTTAGAAGTTTTGGATCAAAACGGTAGTTGATACGAGCCGTGACACCTACAACACTGGACCCATCCGCACTCATCACAAAATCATCCATTTTTACGCGGGTCATAATTTTACAACCAGGAAGTTTTTCAACAAACTCATGCATCGGTTTAATAACGCCAGAACCACTCATATTATCGGTGACCAATGACCTAGGAACAGAGTGACCACCAAACCATGCAGGTTTTACATCTTGCCATTTGGCACCACATTTAATCGAAAAATCTAAAGCGTCTTGAGAACGTTTAACAATCGTCTCTAATAATTCAACATGGTTGATACCAAGCCCTGCTTTGAGACAATCTGCGATGAAAAGTTCACCTGAATCTTCGATGCCGTATTTTTTTTGCCATGTGCTGTTAGGAACTGCCATACCGCCACCGTTGATAACAGAGTTACCGCCAACGCGTCCCATTTTCTCTAATATCAATACTTTATACCCACGCTCAGCCGATTTAGCCGCCGCCGCAAGACCTGCAAACCCTGTACCAATAACAATAACATCGTACTCTTCATCAAATTTAACATCTTTTTCCGTTGGTGCTGCTGCCATTGCATTGCTAGCACTAAGCATTGCCATTCCTACGGTACCAAGAGCACCCATTTTTAGGGCATCACGTCTTGACATTGTCTCTTTACTCATTGTATTACTCCTTTTTAAAATAGTGTTTTTTATTTCTAACTTAATTCTAATGATTAATCGTGAGATTTAATGTGAGATATCGCTGAAAGAAATTATTTCACACATAACGTGTTACTTTTGACGAAAAATGATTTTAAAAAAGCCAAAATAGTTGGTTTTCAAGCAGTTAAACGAGCCATTTGGCTTCTTTTTGTATAATTAACATTAAAGAGTAAGGTTCAAAATTAATGCAAACACGGTATGGCGATCGACAAAAGTGCTACAGCTGCTACAGACCTAAAAGTTCATGTATGTGCAGCCACATTTGCCCCATAGAAACAGAGACTAAATTCATCATTTTAATGCACCCCAAAGAGTTCAAAAAGACCAAAAATGGTACGGGGCATCTCACGCACCTTTCACTTCCAAACTCCGAGCTTTTTATGGGCATCGACTTTAGTGACCATGCGCGCATCAACGAAATCATCGCAACACATGAGAGTTTCATTCTCTACCCATCTTCTCATGCTATCAACCTCAGCCATGAAAATCCACTGAGCGAAAAATCGTTACATGTAAAGAAAGGGGTGGCGATTTTTCTCATCGACTCGACGTGGGCGTGTTCACTGAAAATGATGCGAGAAAGTAAGAATTTACACGCGCTTTCTCACATCAGTTTTGATGCAACCAAACGCTCAGAGTTTAAGATCAAAGAACAACCACTAGAATATTGTCTCTCGACCATCGAATCCACGCTTACAGTATTAGAACTGCTGAGTAAGTGGCAGATCGAGACGATAGAACACGAAAAACTAGGCGCATTCCTCACCCCATTTCACGCGATGATAAACTATCAGATACACTGCATTCAAAACCCGTTGCATCAAGCGGTGAGGTTCAAACCAAAACGCGCTTGAACGTTTTACATGTAAAGATTATTGCGTTACAATAAGCCACTCATATCTTTACATGTAAGGATTCCTATGCACCACATCAAACGCCTTAGTTTCTTGCTCCTTTTAAGCGTCTTGGTAGGATGTGCCACGCCAAATCTACCAGAGAACAACGATGAGAGCGCAACTTCAGCACTGTATGAACGCTCGTTCGAGACGCATTTTCCCAATATCGCACTGCTCAATCTCTTTTTCACTCAAATGCCCAAAGGTGGCGACTTGCACCACCACTACACAGGTTCTCTCTATGCCGAGACATACCTCGAATGGGTGAAAAATAAGGGGTGGTTTATCGACACATGCAGCTTTAAAATACTCCAAGCCAAAAACACTGAACCTTGCAAAAGCGTCAGTGTGGATGAACTCATCGCCAACGATACGCTTTACCGTAAACTACTGACACTCTGGTCTGACAAAGATTTTGACAACCACAGCCATGACCAACTTCCACCCGATAGCAACTTTTTCAACACCTTTGGTTACTTTTCACCGATCTCTGACCAATACATGGACGTGGGGCTAAACATCATCAAAGAGCGCGCACTCAGCGAAAATGTCTCTTACATCGAAACCATGCTCTCACGCGTGGGTGTCAACAGTGCTGAATTTTTCAACGCCAACGAAGCCAAAAACCTTAATGCCACCCTTCGCCACGCGACCACACAAGAAGAGGTCAACGCCCTGCTAGAACGCATCAGTACAGTTTATGCACAAAACCAAGCTTTTGACGCGAAAGTGCACCATTTTGTCAGCGAGTTAGAACGCAGGCACCAAGGCATCGACACAGCAAACTTTACGATGCGCTACCAAACCTATGCGGTAAGAGTACTCGAACCACTGCAAGTTTATACCGATCTGCTCTCTGGCTACAAAGCAGTGCTTAGCTCACCACTCGTGGTGGGTGTAAACATCGTAGCACCTGAAAATAACACCGTAGCGATCAACGACTACACGCTTCACATGCGCATGTTCAACTACCTCGCAAGCCACTACCCGCAAGTGCCACGCTCACTTCATGCAGGAGAGCTGACCATCGGGATGGTTGAGCCTAAAGAGCTTCTCTTTCACATCACCCAAGCACGTAAAATCGCAGGGGCACAACGCATCGGACATGGTGTAGACATAGCGTATGAAAAAGAGGCACCCTCACTTCTCAAAGAGCTTAAAGAACACGCCGCCATCGAGATCAACCTCTCCAGCAATGAGTTTATCTTAGGCGTTGCAGGTAAGGAACATCCCTACACCATTTATGCCGCTTATGGTGTGCCTATCGTTATATCAACGGATGATTCAGGCGTTTCGAGGGATAACTTAGCGCATGAGTATGTCTTGCTTGCCAGCCGCTACCACCCAAGCTATGCCACCATTAAAACGTATGTGTATAACAGCATCGACTATTCGTTTTTGACACCTACAGAGAAAGCCAAAGTGAAACTACAACTGGATCAAAAATTTATGGTGTTTGAGAAAGAGATGAGTGTGTTGGCGAAACATTTCAATCAATAGCTTTGTCTCTTTACATGTAAAGATTTTTGCTGTACTCTATTTCACATTTTATTTACAACAAAAGGAATTTTTATGATTATTGCTATTGTCAAAGCCAAAATAAAAGAAGGCGCGCATACCGAGTTACGACGCATTGCGAACATTCTTCAAAATGAATTTGCGACCCAAGAAGAAGGTTGCGAGCAGTATGAGAGTTTTATTGATGGAGATACGTTTATCACCATTGAACGATGGAGCGATCAGGCAAGGTTAGATAAACATCTTAAAGCGGAACATGTAGCAACCTATGTGCCGCTTCTTCGAGCCTGTGTTGTTGGCAACGTTTTTGATGTACAATTCATCGAATCAGACAAGGTCTCATTTGTAACGATCTAATAAGCGTTGGGGTGTGGTTAACCAAACGCCAACCACACCCCGACTCCCAACATCAATGTGCCTGCGATGCGGTTCATCAGCCTCACATTGTCGCCTTTTTGCAAAAACAGACGCAAGGTATTGCCGCCACTCGCGTAGATGATCATACAGATCAATTCCAGTGTTAAAATAATCGCCAAAAGCACTGATATTTGGGGAACAAGCGGTTTGGTTTGGTTGATAAACGGTGGTAAAAGTGCGATGAAAAATGCCCACCCTTTGGGGTTGGCGATAGCCGTAACAAAGCCTTGAAGTGCCAAAGCAGTTGCGGAGATCGTCGTCGAACACTCCGTTTTGGAAAGCGCCATCTTACCACGGTTGAGCCAAAGTTGTACACCCAAATAGCCCAAATAGAGCCCACCCGCGTACTTAAAAATCGTAAAAATATCCGGATGATTGATCATAATCGCTGCGACCCCAATGACCGAAGAGAGTGCGACTATCGCCACGCCGACTAGCTCGCCTGCCATCATGTAAAACGTGCGTTTAAGCCCGATGCTCATGCCAAGGCTCATCGCAAGCGTCATGCACATACCAGGTGTCACCGAAACAAAAAAGAAAGTGGGAAGAAAAAGCGCCATAATCGAAAAATCAACTGCAAAAGCCACGTCACATCCTTTATTAAAAATAGTATTATAGCCCATCTCATCTTTCTAAAAAATGGAAGTTAATTTTAAACGGTTTCATTTAATTTCAAGAAAGTTTCGTAAAATAAACCAAACATGAAAAGGCTAACGCATGACCGTATCGGAAGCACTCAAAGCGCGAAAGTCCACACGCGCTTTTTTACCCCAAGAGGTTTCACCCACACTCATCGAAGCGATTTTAAACGATGCCAAACAGGCACCTTCGGGCGTCAATATGCAACCGTGGCACGTGTGTGTCGTCCGTGGAGAAAAAAAACGCACACTGGAAACCAAAGTCATCGAAGCGTTTGAACGTGGCGATAAAGAGGTCATGGACTATGCGTACTACCCTTCCTCTTGGGAAGAACCTTATAAAAGTCGTCGCAAAGAGACAGGACTTTTGATGTACAGCACACTGGGTATTTCAAAAGAGGACAAACCAAGACAAATCGAGCAATGGAAGCTCAACTACCGCGCCTTTGATGCACCCGTGGTACTCTACTTTTTTATCGACGCGCATTTAGAAAAAGGCTCCTACCTCGACTATGGCATGTTTTTGCAGTCTGTTATGCTCAGCGCTACGGAAAAAGGGTTAGCCACCTGCCCACAAGCCGCACTCGCTGAATTTCCAAGCATCGTTAAAGATGAGCTTGGCACCCCAGAAAACATGCTTCTGCTTTGCGGTATGGCACTGGGTTATGAAGATACAAAAGCCCTCATCAACAGTTATCGAACGCCTCGCATGAGCCTTGAGGCGTTTGTAACGTTTTACATGTAAGGGTTTACATGTAAACCTACAACGTCAAATAATACGACCCCTCGATCTTCGCCGTAGCTTTACCACCAAAAAGCACTTTGCCCTCTTCTGCCATCAGTTTGACCGTATTGAAGTTTTCTTTTAACGCATTTTGCTCGATGTTCATCACTGCGCCATTCCACAGACCGCGTTTTAAAAGATAATGCCCAAAAGCGCTGTTTCCACTGCCCGTTGCAGGATCTTCTAAATAACCAAACGTGGGAGCAAAAACTCTTGTACGGTAGCTGTTGGCAGCATCAAAACACTCCTTGGTAAATACCACTACAATGTCAACGCCGATGCTATGACAAAACGCATTGAGTACATCAAGATTTGGGTTTACATGTAAAACATTTTCAAGGCTTTTTAAAGGGACAATCAGCGCTTTTAACCCCGCTTCAATAACCGCAATATCAAGGCTATCTTCTATCCATTCTGTTTCGATATTAAGCGCAACCGCACTCTCCTCTTTACTTACGTTTTTAGGTATAAACAGAGGTTCTGGCACAGTTATAAAAATAGAATCGTTTATGGGTATCTGATTTTTGACACGCAAGAGGGCACTTTTGGTTTGGATGATGACCTCCTCTTTAGCCAAAAGATCGGCTCTATGTTTGATAAGATCGTACAGAATCGCAATCGTCGCATGCCCGCAAAATTCGACTTCCCTCTCACTTGAGTAGTAACGAAGCCCAAAACTTCCATCCCCCTCTTCCCAGATAAAACCGACCTCGCTCACAAATCCTTTTTGCTCTTGTGCAATTTTTTGCATCTCTTCAATGGTGACATCACTCAACCGCTCTAAGTAAATCGCTCCTGCAGGGTTGCCTGTTGAGTGAGCCGATGTAAAGGCGTCTATCTTTTTGTAGGTTAGTTTTTTCATCATTTGCTCTTAAGTGCTTTGGCCGTGTCATAGACCA
>DBTO01000034.1:16642-23815 GCA_002307095.1 Sulfurospirillum sp. UBA1314 | reverse complement strand
TGATCGGCAATATCGCCAATAACGACCAAGACCTCTTTGACCTGACTGGCATCAGCGCTTAGCTGCTGAACACGATGCGCCAATTCAACCTCCGTCGCCACACTGCTTTGAATCTCTTTAGTTAATACCAATAGTGCATTATTGGCTTCGTGAAGGAACTCATTGGCTTTGAGGAGCTCCGCTTTGCCTTCTTTGGCTTCGTCTATGCCTTGATTCAATTCTTGTTTAAGGGCATGGGCTTTTCCTGTCGTTTTCGTAACGATTTGCATTGATGTCTCTACAGAACGTCCCACTTCCAGTGACGTTGAAGAGAGCTCATGGGAAATGGAAGCATTTTCTATAGAGAGATTTTTGGCTTCACTGATTAAAATGTGTATTTTGGAGATAAAACGGTTGATGCTACTGCTGGCTGTGGAGATTTCATCTTTCCCAATCACCTCAAGTTTACGGGTAAGATCGCCATCGCCGCTGGAGAGATTCTCAGAGCGTTCTATCAGATCATTCAGAGGTTTTGAAATAGTTCGGGTAATGATAAAAAGGGTAATACCAAGGCTTAAGAGCACTAAAGTGGCTGAGATGAGAAAGAAAGATTGGGTTTGGGAAGCACTGTTTTCATCAATTTTCTTTTGAAGTTGAGTAATCTCTGCTTCAACATTATCAACGTAAATACCCGTTCCCATCATCCAATTATACGGCTCAAAAGAGAGAGCATATGAGAATTTTGGTAACGGTTTTCCCTCTTTGGTTTTTGGAAAATGGTACTTAACAAGCCCGCCCCCTTTTTTGGATACCTCAATAAGATCCTTAATCAAAAAAACACCATTGCTGTCTTTGAGATTGAAGAGATTTTTACCCTCTTGCGCTTTATTATTTGGGTTTAGGATATTAACACCTTCATAGGTGTAGACAAAGATGTAACCGCTTTTATCGTTGAAAAAATGTAGGGCATCAAATTGTGCCAAAATGGCTTCTTTAATCTGCTCATCGGAAGTGCCTTTGGCTTTTTCGGCCTTATAGAGTGCGTTCGCACTTTGTTGCATCATCTCCATAATGGTTTTAAGCTCATTTTCATAAAAGCCGTAAGCACTTTTTTCGTACTCTTTTGTAAACATTTGTGCATTTTGTTTTGTGTTACTATACGCTACACCTATGATGCAGGTTCCTAAAATAACCAATGATAAAATAAGGGAGATTAAAATGCGTGTTGAAATTTTCATATAAAAGCCTTTCTAAACTCAATAATATCTGCGTTAGCACCTCATTCTAGCATAAAAAAAGTTTCAATGAAAAGCGGTACAATGGCGGTGAAAGAATTTAGGAGAAGAAATGAAACACTATGTTGAGTTGTTACGCAACAACACAACGCTTCGTCGATTGAGCATTATTCAGTTGATTAGTTATTTTGGTGCATGGTTTAGCCACATGGGAATTTATACGCTTTTGATTCAGCTCAATGCGCCTGTTTGGGCACTCAGTGCGGCGGCAGGATTTACCTTTTTGCCTTCGATGCTTTTAGCCCCTTTTAGCGGAGCAATCATCGATAAAATCGATACGAAAAAGTTTATGCTTTTGTTAACTGCGATTGAAATCGTAACCGTCTTTTGGCTTATGTTTATCACGTCATTAGATGCGCTGTGGATTTTACTCGGATTGATTTTTATTCGTATGGGAACGGGAAGCATTTACTTTCAAACCGAGATGTCGCTTTTGCCCAAACTTTTAAACAACGATGAGCTTAAACTTGCCAATGAAATTCACTCAATGATCTGGTCTATTTCGTATGCGTTTGGCATGGCGGTGGCGGGATTTTACATTCACTACTTTGGCACAACCAGTGCGTTTGTCGCCGATATGGTACTGTATAGCATCAGTTTTTACCTGCTTTTGGGGTTAGATATTCCTTCCATCGCGAGTCAACATGCTTTACATGTAAAGGCGATGATTTGGAGTGGATTTGTCTATATCAAAGAAAATCCAAAGATCATGCATCTGATTTTTCTGCACGCGAGTGTAGGACTAACAGCGTATGACGCGCTCATTGCGCTTTTGGCAGATCATCAATACAAACAGTTTTTATCCATTGCGTTAGTGATGGGCTTTATCAACGCTTCGCGTGCGATCTCGCAGGTTTTAGGACAATTTTTACTCAGTCGTTATATCACGAAAGAGACTCTTTTTTATATTTTTGTCGTTCAAGGGATCGGCATTATACTTTGGGGTGTGTTGCAGTATGATTTTTACCTCAGTTTCATTGGGATCTTTGTGTGCGGGCTGTTTACCACAAGCTTATGGTCTTATACGTATACGCTTTTACAATACGAAACCGATGAAGCTTTTTATGGCAGAGTCATCGCCTATAACGATATGGTCTTTATGGGTATGTGCACGCTTGTCTCGTTTGCCATTGGTATTTTGTTTGAATGGGGTCTCTCATTGGCGCTGATTACGGGGGGATTGGGACTCTTTTTTATCGTGTTTGGCTTCTATTGGAAGTGGGTATCCGGAGAGTGATATCAGATACCTTTTTACATGTAAGAGCAAATACGCGATTGATTTCACAAATACTTCACAATTATTTGTTAGGATTCTACCAAATAAACGAAAGGAGTACCCAATGAAAATGTTAAAAATGAGTTTAGTTTCAATCCTGTTGGTGCTCGGTGTAACGACGAATTCTTATGCGTGGGGCGATAGAGAACAAGGGGTGTTGCTTGGTGCTGGGGCTGCTGTTTTATTAGGAGGCATTATTAATGCTGCTCAACAACCAACACGGTATGTTGAAAGTCCAACATACTATGAGCCAAGACCAACTGTCGTTTACAGAGAGCCTGTTTATGTGCAAGAGCGCGTGATCTATGTTGATCCTCCTCATTACTATTATCCACCACGCCCTCATCACTACGACCGTTATTATGATCGCCCTTACCGATAAGCACTAAAAGTTCAAACCAAAGGTAGCGACACCCATCGCTACCTCTTTTGTAATAGAGCTATTCGTTTCCCATCTGTCTTCAAAACTTCCAATCCACATTTATGTGCCAAAACTTCCAGTGTATACGCTGTATAAAACGTAATATGCGTGGGATCTCTTCGGTACCACCATTTTAAAAACGAGGCTTCATTATTGGTGTGAAAAAGTGTCATTAAAGCGATGAAACCTTTAGGTTTAAGATGCTGACTTAAAAGGCTGAGTGTTGCCACAGGATCATCTAAATGTTCAAAAACTTCTGTGGACGTAATGAAATCATAGGTTTGATTTTCAAAGCATTGGATCGGTTGGTAGAACTTATCGTAATGATCAATCTTTACCTCTCTTCGGCGAAGAAGTTGTGCTAAAACAGGCGTTGGACCTGAGCCAAAATCGAGCGCTTTTTCTTTACATGTAAGATCATTCCAAAAATAGTCTAAAAAATCCTCAAACATTTTCACATAGCCTTCATTTTCTAAAGAGTTGTGATGGTTGTTGTAAAGGCTGTTTTCTTTTTCCAATGAGAGGTAAAAGCGAGGGTCAAGTACGATACAGTGGCAGTTTGGACAGATATAAAATTGCTTTTGAAGTTCGACATCATCAAACGCTTTTGTATCATAATTACAAATTTTACAGGTCATTTTTTAACTCTCTCCTCTTTTTTCCAAAAAAATAATTTAAGTAAATATTTTTTTACTATTTAAGCATTTTTATAAAGAATAGTTGTTATTATATCTGTAAAATAACATGAAAGCTCAAAAATGCGTCGATTCATGGGAGTACTCTTTATTGCACTGATGTTACTTCTACCCTATTTCTTTTCCAATACAAAATTTGAAGGCAATGTCATTCGCTTAGGAATGAGCGGACCTTTTAGTGGAGGCGTTAATAGCGTTGGCAATCAGTTTTTGTTAGGAGCAAAAATTTACTTGCAAAACCTCAATGACAATGGCGGCGTGTATGGCCGGAAAATAGAAATTATTGCCAAAGATGATCGCTACGAGCCTAAAATTGCTGTTGAAAATGTCCATGAATTGATTGAAAAAGAGAAAATTTTTGCACTCTTTGGCATTATCGGTACACCCGTGACCGAAGCGGTTTTTCCCATTGCCGTTGAAAAGCGCATTCCTTTTGTGGGTGCATATTCAGGTGCCGAATTTTTACGCAATCCTCCCAACCCCATTGTTCTCAATGCCAGAGCAGGTGATCTTGATGAAATTGAAAAACTCATCGAATATTACTCAGATGATCTAAAATACAAGCGATTTGCAATTTTTTATCAAAATGATGGTTATGGAAGAGCTGGTTTAAAAGGGGTTAAAAGTGCTCTTTCAAAACGTAATTTAGTCCTTGTCGGTGAGGGAAGCTACAAACGAAATACGCTCTCAGTAGGGAATGCTCTTTATGAGATAGAGCTCTGTAATCCTGAAGTTATTTTGATGGTGGGTTCGACCAATCCGGTGGCAGAGTTTATTAAAAGAGCTCGCAAGAGTGTCAAAATACGTCAAGATATTCAATTTGGACTTTTCTCTTTTGTTGAACCTAAACCCCTAATCGACCTTTTGCATGGGAGCGGTAAAGGCATTACCTTTGCGCAAGTGGTTCCTTCTCCTTGGACATCGGAAGTCGAAGAGGTGGAAAATTACCGTGTTTTAATGCACCAATATTATCCCAAAGAAGAGTTGAGCCATGTCTCTTTGGAAGGTTATTTTGCCGCGCGTATGATCACCCAAGTTTTTAAAAGTTTGGGAAAAGATTTTACGAAAGAGGAGTTTATCAAAGCATTAGGCGCTTTTTCTAAAACACTGGATGAGACTGCTGTTTCTAAAAACAGAGATGAGCGTTGTAAATGTTTACACCGAGTGCATTTAAGTGAATATGTCGATGAAGATTTTTACTCCGTAGGAAAAAGCGATGAACAATAATAGCTCTTTGCATGATTTTATGGCTAGCATCGATGAAATGAGCATTACCAAAAAGACGACGCTTCTTTTTCTGATTATGGTTGTGGGTATGTTTTTTATTGGCAGTTTTGCGCACATGAGTATTAACCGTATCAAAGACAATTTTGACATTTTATACACTAAACGTATGCTTCCCACCATTCGACTTGAAAACCTTAAAGATATTTATACGGTCAATATTTTAGATACGATTCGTGACATTGAAAAAGGCTCTATCAGTTCGCAAGAAGGTGAAGTCGTTATTGCTCTTGCGCAGGAGTTAATTCAAATTGAGTTACAAGCGTATAAAACCAGTTTGGGGATTGATGAGAGCGATTGGTTGATTAAACTAGCACGTTCTTGGGGTATGATGACACAGACCCGTCAGCCCTTTTTTAAGACTAATGAAGATGATATTTTAACCTCAAAAATAGAGCAGAAAATTCATACGATTGATGGTATTTTGCTCAAAATGTTTAACTATTATAAGACGAAACAATCCTCTAAAGCAATTGATACGCTTCAAAGTGAGCTTTATCCGAGTGTTTATTCGATCAATATTGACCTGACGGGTTTAATTAATCTCAATCTTGATGGCGCTAAAGAGGGGTATGCCCGTACTACAAAAGTATACGATAACACGTTTGAATGGATCGTTGTAGCCACACTGGGTACGATTGCTTTTGCAGCACTTTTAGCGATTGTTTTATTGCAAAACATTCGTCTGTTGCATACGAGACTTGCCAAAATGGTGGATGAAAAAACACAAGAGTTACAGCAACTTAATCGCAGTCTTGAGCTTAAAGTACAGTATGAAGTGGAGCAGAGTCGCCAAAAAGATCAGATCATGTTTCGCCAATCAAGGCTTGCTTCGATGGGTGAAATGATCGGCAACATTGCCCATCAATGGCGTCAACCGCTGAATGCCATCGTTCTGATTATTCAAAGTTTTCAGATGAAGCGAATGGCAGGATTAGAGCTGAGCGATGCGTTTATTGATAAACAGACTAATGAAGGTATTCAGCTCGCCTCTTTAATGTCTCAAACGATTGATGATTTTCGTAATTATTTCAAACCCAATCGCAGTGAAGAGCTTTTTAGTGTAAAAGATACGGTGCTCTATAGTGTAAATTTGGTGCAGGAATTTTATGCAAAATCTGGTATTGAGATTTTTTTAAATAGCACACACGATATTCAAATTAGTGGTTATCCCAATGAATTTTCGCAAGTGATTATGAACTTTTTTTCCAATGCCAAAGATGTGCTTGAAGAGCGAGCAATGAATGAAAAGTTGATTGAAGTTATTATCACAAAAGAGGTCAATAATGCAGTGATAAGTGTGGTAGACAATGGTGGTGGAATCAGCGATGAGGTGCAAGATAGAATGTTTGAGCCCTATTTTACGACCAAACATAAATCTTCAGGGACAGGCATAGGTCTGTATATGTCCAAGCAGATTATTGAAAAACAGATGCAAGGAAGCATTAGTGGAACGAATATTTCGTATGTTTTTCAAAATGGAAAACGTTATGAAAGGTGTGCGATGATGACGATTTTAGTACCACTTGAAAAAAAGGAGGAAGTATAGGATGGATTTTAATGGCTTAAAAGATTGTGTTGTATTGTATGTTGAAGATGAAAAATCGGTACAAATGCAAACACAGATGATTTTGAAAGACTTTGTGAAAGAGGTGTACCTTGCTTCCAATGGAGAAGAAGGACTCAAGATTGCACTTGAGAAAGATGTCGATATCATTGTCACTGATATTGTCATGCCCGGAATGAATGGCATTGAGATGCTTAAAAAGCTTAAAAAAGAGCATAATAGAGACATTCCCGTGATTATCACCACAGCTTTTACGGAGACAGAGTATCTCATCGAAGCGATCACGCTTAAAGTGGATGGATTCATTATGAAGCCGATCAATGTGAAAGATTTGATTAGCAATATTTACACAGTGATGCTTCCAAAACTCCATAGCAAAGAGATTCAAGGATGTTCGTTTATTATTGAAGGACTTGCTGCACTTATTGGTGGTAAAAAGATAGAGATCTTAAAATACATCATCAATCACCTCGATGAAAATAAAATTTTTAACGGCTCCTACCAAGATATCATTGACAATATTGGTGTGAGCAAACCGACGGTGGTACACATGTTTCAACAGCTCATCAAAGTAGGAATTTTAGAAAAAGTCAAAAATAAAATGTATCGTTTCCGCAATACAAAACTCGTGGGAGATCAGTAAATGAAAAAAGTGG
>DBTO01000034.1:16202-16372 GCA_002307095.1 Sulfurospirillum sp. UBA1314 | reverse complement strand
ACTTTTAAGTGTTTGGAGTGCTCTTGTTGCAGGTGAGGTTGTCTTTGAAACAACACAAGGAACCATTGTGTTTGCTCTCAAACCAGACGTTGCGCCTAAAGCATGCGAGAATTTTGAAGGTTTGGTAAAAAAAGGCTATTACGATGGGCTGACGTTTCACCGTATTATCA
>DBTO01000034.1:0-15942 GCA_002307095.1 Sulfurospirillum sp. UBA1314 | reverse complement strand
TTATCAAAAACTTTATGATTCAAGGTGGCGATCCTACAGGAACAGGTCGCGGTGGTCAGTCGATTTATGGAACGCCGTTTGAAGATGAGTTCAAACCCAATGTTGTGTTTAGCAAACCAGGCATCTTAGCGATGGCAAATGCAGGTCGCAATACCAATGGAAGCCAGTTTTTTATCACCACCGTTCCCACCCCGCATCTTAATGGCAGACACACTATTTTTGGCGAGGTTATTGAGGGTATGGATGTTGTTCGCAAACTTGAAAATGTTGCAACCGATGGTAGAGACATGCCGATGCAACCACAAAAAATTATCAAAGCATATTTAAAATAATTTAAGGTAAAATAGACCCAATTTGAAACACTAGAGGAGAAAAATCATGAAAAAAATCGAAGCAATTATCAAACCTTTTAAACTTGAAGAAGTCAAAGATGCACTAGCGGGCATTGAAGTGACAGGTATGACCGTGCACGAAGTCAAAGGCTATGGTAGACAACAAGGACACTCTGAACTTTACCGCGGTGCTGAGTATGTGGTTGACTTTTTACCCAAAATTAGACTTGACATCGTTGTCGCTGATGAAAATGTAGACAAAGTGATTGCAACCATCACAGAAGCTGCAAAGACCGGTAAAATAGGCGATGGTAAGATATTTGTCAGTAATATTGAGCGTGTTATTCGCATCAGAACAGGTGAAGAAAACGAAGACGCCATCTAGAAATTAACTAGAGGTGATTAAATTTTAATCACCTCCCTTCCTCTCTTTTTTGTACAATCCTCCATTGCATTTTAGTTCACACAAAGGTTACATGTAATGGATGTATCTTCTTTTCAGTATGTCATCGACACTTTCTTCCTTCTGTTTGCTGCTGTTTTAATTCTTTTGATGGTTCCAGGGTTTGCCATGCTTGAAGCAGGGCTTGTACGCAGTAAAAATGTCTCCGCTGTTCTCACAGGCAATGTGATGCTTTATGCGATTACATCGTTTGTTTTTCTGCTGTGGGGTTATAATCTGATGTTTGGTGGAAGCGGCTTCTTCTTACACGGAGTCACGGTTGAGGGTTACAGCGCGTATGCGTATTTTCTCTTTCAGATGGCATTTGTGAGTAAAACCGTTTCGATTATGAGCGGTGGTGTGAGTGAGCGCATTCGCATCATCCCTTTTATGATCTTTGCGGTCTTAATGAGTGGATTTATCTATCCGATGGTAGGCAATGCGATTTGGGGTGGAGGCTTTTTAAAAGAGGTGCATGATCTTGCAGGCTGTACGGTCATTCACTCTGTGGGTGGCTGGGCACTATTGGCGGGCATATTGGTCTTAGGCGCAAGGCGAGGGCGTTACGGTAAAGAGGGACAAGTGCGGGCAATTCCTGCATCTAACATCCCTCTGGTCACCCTTGGTGCGATGCTGCTTTGGATCGGTTGGTTTGGCTTTAACGGTGGGAGTGCTTTTCACATTTCCAGTGTTGAAAATGCAGATCTTGTAGGCTTAATCATCGTCAACACCAATACAGCAGGACTTGCAGGTGCCATTATCGCAGCATTTATCGTCTATTTTCAGTATAAAAAACTGGATATTACGATGATACTAAATGGCGCATTGGGCGGACTAGTTGCTATCACCGCAAGTGCCGATGTGGTTGGACTTTGGGAACCCATTGTCATTGGTGCTGTTGGTGGGGCATTGGTTGTTTTTGCGATTCCTCTTTTTGATAAATTTAAAATCGATGATCCCGTTGGCGCACTTTCAGTTCACTTGGTCAATGGCATTTGGGGCACAGTTGCCGTAGCACTCTTTGCCGATTTTTCACTGCTCACACAACTCAAAGGCATCGTTCTTACAGGTCTTTTTACGTTTCCCATTTCGTATATTGCATTTATGCTCATTAAGAAAATGATTGGTCTAAGAAGTGATGAAGAACACGAGTACGTAGGACTTGATCTCGAAGAGTGTGGCTTAGAAGCATACCCTGAATTTGCCAAATCAAAAGTCTAAAAAATCTTTACATGTAAGGGATTAACCTTACATGTAAACTCACCCCATCGGGTATAAAATCTCTTTTTGTACTTTCTCGCAGTCATTTAAAATTTCAGGGCTTAGTTTGATTTCCAATGCTTTAAGACTCTCTTCTAACTGTGTGGCGTAACGTGCTCCGATGATGGTGGCGGCGACAAAATCAAAGTGCATACTCCATGCAACGGCGAGTGTTACGGGGCTCATGCCATATTTTTTGGCAATTTCTATGTATTTAGTGGTTGCTTCGAGTGATTTGTCATTGACAAAGCGTTTGTACATCGCTTTTTGTCGGGGTTCTCCTGCTTGAAGGTACTCACCAAAACGACTTTTGGGGTCGATGAAGGCTTGGTTGTATTTGCCGCTTAAAACGCCGCCGGCGATTGGTGAGTAGGGCAGAAGCGAGATTTTTTCTTTACGGCATACGTTGGCAAGCTCGTCTAAAAAGCGAGGATTGAGCAGTGAAAAATTGTTTTGGATCGACTCAAAGCGAGAGAGTTTTTCATACTGGGCAATCGTGTTGGATTTAGTCAGTCCATACGCTGAGTCATTAGATGTACCGAGGTAGCGTACTTTTCCACTTTTGACCAACTCATCGAGTGCTCGCATTGACTCTTCTTTGGGAACAAGCTCATCGGGCCAATGGACTTGATAAAGGTCAATGTAGTCCGTTTTGAGACGTTTTAAACTTCCTTCAATTGCTTTTTGAATGTGAAAACGATCGATCGCTGTGTATCCGTGGCGAATCGGTGGCACAAACCAGCCATTTGCAGCCCCTGCCATTTTGGTAGCTAAAATAATGCTATCACGTGGTTTTGTAGCCAGCCACTCCGAAATAATCTTTTCAGTCTCACCAGCATAATCACTGCGAGGAGGAACAGGATAGAGCTCTGCAGTATCGAAAAAATTAATACCATGATCGTACGCCGTATCCAAAATTTTAAAGGATTCGGCTTTATCGCTCCAGCTTCCAAAACTCATCGTACCCATACAAATAGGGGTGACTCTTAGCCCGCTTTTCCCAATGTAACGATATTCCATAGTAATGCCTTATCATTTTTTACGGAAGTATAACATTTTGGGGATGCTTTGATATAATTAAATCAAAAAGGTTTTAGATGACCCATACGCTGATTTCTCCTTTAGATATGCATCTGCATTTACGCGACGAAGCGATGCTGAAAGTGGTGGCACCTTTGAGCTCACACAGCTTTGCAGGGGGCATCATCATGCCAAATCTCGTTCCACCTATCCGTACAATCGAAGCAGTCATAGCGTATAAAAAGCGCATTCTAAGCGCTATTGGCAATGATATGTTTGAACCTTTGATGACGCTTTTTTTTAGCAGTGACTATACGCGTGATTTTTTGGAAAAAGCAGCGTTACATGTAAAGGCTCTGAAGCTTTATCCGTCAGGCATTACGACCAATTCTGAGGGTGGTGTGGCGAGTATGGACATCGACGTTTTGCGTCCTGTATTGGAAGCGATGAGTGATTTGGGACTCCTTTTATGCGTACACGGCGAAACCAATGGGTTTGTAATGGATCGCGAAAAAGAGTTTGGCTCTATCTATGAAAGTCTAGCAATGGCTTTTCCAAAACTCAAAATTGTGATGGAACACATCACTACTAAAGAGAGTGTAGCACTTTTAGAGAAGTACGAAAATCTTTATGCCACGATTACACTCCATCATCTTTTAATCACATTAGATGATGTGGCTGGTGGTATGCTTCAACCACATCTGTTCTGCAAACCAATTGCAAAGCGTTATGAAGACAGAGAAGCACTTTTATATGTAAGCCTCAAAGCTCATCCTAAAGTGATGTTTGGCTCGGATTCGGCGCCACATCCGATTCATAAAAAAGAGTGCTGTGGGTGCGCTGCGGGTGTTTTTACAGCACCCATCGCACTGCAGGCATTGGTCGAACTCTTCGACAAACATAACGCTTTAGCAAACCTACAAGCGTTTGTGAGTAACAACGCACAAACCATTTATGGCTATAAAGCCCCATATAAAGAGGTTGTTTTGGAAAAAATCCCATTTGTAGTCACACACAGTTATGATGACGTTGTTCCTATGTTTGCAAACGAAACATTAGCTTGGAGTATCACACATGTCCTATAAAATTCTCATTCTAGAAGATAATACGCTGCTGCTTCAAACGCTCGAAGATTTTTTGAGTGGGCATGGGTACGAATGCACCTTGGTTCAAAGTGGCAAAGAAGCGCTGAAACAGTGTTACGAACATAAATTTGATCTCTATCTTTTAGATGTTAAAGTACCAGATATGAATGGCTTTGACTTTTTAAAAGAACTTCGTGCGGCAGGGGATCGCACACCGGCCATTTTTGTAACATCACTCAGTGACCAAGAGAGCCTCACAAAAGGTTTTATGTTGGGAGGGGATGATTACATCAAAAAACCATTTGATTTGGAAGAGATGCTATTGCGTATTAAAGCTCTTTTGGCGCGCGCGAAAGGAATTGTGGACGATTGGTTGATCATTGATGAAGCCTATAAGCTCAATCTGGCGCGCAAACGTCTTTTTTACAAACAAGAAGAGCTTGATATTAACCTCAAAGATTTTGAACTGCTCTATTTGCTGGCCAAAGAGCGAGGGCATGTGGTCACGAAAGAGATGATCCACGAGCGCCTTTGGAGCAGTAGTGAAGAGATTAATGAGGGTTCTATTCGCGTCTATATCAATAATCTTAAAAAGATTTTTGGTAAAGAGGTCATTATCAATATTCGAGGAATTGGGTATCGTTTTGAGAAGTAGTGATCGAATCTTTTTTATGCGTTCCATCATCGCGTTTAGTTTTGCGATGTGTGTTCTGGTTGCCTTTGGTATTGCTCTTTGGGAATACTCAGGTGAGGCTAAAAACTGGGTGGTCTTTTTAATTCTCATAGCGTCCCTTATTGGTGGTTATTTGATTGCCTCTTACACGCTCTCATCGTTGTTTAAAACCAACCGTTTCTTAGATATTTTACTCAAAGACACACTCCATGAACTCAATATCCCCCTTTCAGTCATCAATGCCAATCTTCAGATGCTTCAAGCCGATGAGCAGGATGAAAAGAAACTCAAACGTTTAGGGCGCATTGACTTGGCGAGCAAAGATCTGTATGCACTGTATAAGGAAGTGGATTATTACATCAAAAAAGAGATTCAAGAAGATGTACGCGAAAAATTCTATCTTGATGAGCTCATTGCCAGTGTTGTTGAAAAGCAAAAAGAGATGGCAGAGGGAATTAGTATCATCGCTAGCGTTTTACATGTAGAGATTTTTGCCGATAAACACGGTCTTGCTAAAGTTATTTCAAACCTTGTGCATAACGCATTAAAATACAATAAAGACCACAACGAGATTCGTATTTTTCAAGAAAAAGAGAATCTAATCATTAAAGATCAAGGAATGGGCATGAGTGAAGCGGAGCTTTTCTTGGCGTTTGATCGCTATTATCAAGCTGATACGACCAAAGAAGGTTATGGCATAGGTCTGAGTTTGGTGAAAGCTTATTGCGATGAATCTAAAATTATTATGCGGATCAATTCACAAAAAAATATCGGTACAGAAGTCATCTTGGATATTTCACATCTTCTGAACAAAAAATGATATAATCAAGCCAAAATCATCAATGGGACACTACGATGGAAAAAGAAGTTATCTCCTCCAGCGATAAAGAGAAATTTTTAGCTGCTTCTGCACTTTTTTTGAAAGAGTTTGAACTCTCTTTCGTAGAATATTTTACCTGCTTATGTGTCAATTCCGATAAGGCTATGAGCAAAGATGAGGCAAAAGAGATCGCCTTAATGATTTATCATGGACTTTTTAAATGTGATAATGTTATCGGTGAGCTTAGAGAAGATCTTTTTGCACGCATGCGGCACGATGATGTTTTGATTGGTTTTTTGATCAATCGCACTCTATTTTATCTGATTGAAAACTATCTCTCCTTTTCCCGCAAAGAGGATATTGAGCCACAGGTGGAACTTCTAATCCGTTACATCAGCCATTTTATTGATGTCATTGAAAGTGACGTTACGCCTAAAGTGTGCAACGCTACGGCAGTATTTGATATCAGCTTTAGCAGTGATGTGATGTTTACCCCGACAAACAATATTATTGAAGCATTTAATAGAATGAAAGAAGAAAATCAAAGCGTTACCTTTCTGAACCTCTATAAAGGTGTTCCTATCAGTTCCGAAGCGGACATTGTAGCAATTGAGGGTGAGCACGTAACCTTTCACATCGATAAATTGCAAGAGATTGCGATGAAACTTGATGGTCAAGCGTTCATTGTTAAAAACGATTATTTTAATAAACACCTCAAAGCAGATATTGTTTACAGTGATTTTCAGAACAATACCGTGGTGTTAAAAAACTTTATCTATCTTTTATATATGCCAGCTCTACAACGCGAGTTTATTCGTGTGCATCCCGATATTATCGCCAATGTTTATCTTCATCAATTTGATAACATGCAAACCAAAGGGCGTCTGTATGATCTCTCAATGAATGGTTTGGGTGTTGTGAGCAGTGAGAATAATGGTATTTTTGTAGGAGCAAAAGTGTTGGTTGCTTTTGAGCTTAACAGTGCTTCTATTCCTATGAACGGAGATAAAAAGATAGAAGTTCAAGGTGAAGTTATTAATGTGATTGAGTATAAAGACTCATATCGCTATTGTATGCGCATCGTTCCCGATCGGGCAATGAGTGAAAAAATACTGCACTATATTACCAAACGTGAGCGTGAAATTTTAGAAGATCTGAATAACGAGTTAAACGAATATCGGGTGTGATGGTACGTAAGCTTGGCTTACATACCACCTTGTTTTTTCATTTTCATTTCAATTTTATGTCCAAGTCCTGTTAACGTAAAGGTAATAGCGAAATAGACTGCAGCAATAATAAGCCATGTTTCAAAAGGTGAAAAAGTATTGGCAACGATCTCTCGACCTACTTTGGTAAGGTCAGTGATGGAGATAACAGAGACGAGTGAAGAGTCTTTTACCAGGGCAATCATCTCTCCCACTAAAGTTGGAAGTGCACGTTTGAGTGCTTGAGGCATAATAATATAAAGCATGGTTTGCGTATAGTTCATACCCAAAGATTTTGCAGCTTCGTATTGTCCTTTATCGATGGATTGAATAGCCCCTCGTAAAACTTCGGCGATATAAGCTCCAAAGAAAAGTCCCAGCGACACGGCACCTGCTAGAAAGCGCTCAAGCTCAAATATGGTAGCAATAATAAAATAGAAGATAAAAATTTGAACAAGAAGAGGTGTGCCTCGAATAATTGCAATGTAAACCGTTGCAATATCTTTTAAGAATTGGTAATTAGAGATGCGCATAAAAGCAAGCAATGAACCTATGGAAAAGGCTAAAATCGCAGCCAATCCTGAAATTTCAAGCGTTACAATTAAGCCCTCAAGTAATGGACCTATTTGCATGGATGTCTTTTTTGCAAGGGTGTCATTTTCATAAACACTATCGCCGTCTTTGACATTAAGAGAATACCCTGAGTCAATTGCAACCTCTTTACTGTCATCGCGCCCTTGAATAACCAGCGTAGATCCTCGCAGTTGAATGACACCATCAAGCGGTGCTACAATGGTCTGCATTTTTTCATAAGCAAAGTATTTTGGAACACTTGTCCACTTCCAAATGTAGTTCATATTGGAAGCTGCCATGAAGAGCAAGTAGCCAATGGTAACATAAAAAGCAACGGCCACAACGTGACCGAATGCTTTATTGTGCAAAAGATTTTGTTTTGTCTTTGCCACTGCTTACATTACCTTTTTTTGCCAAGTAGCATCAGTAAACCATCTGTCGTAGATTTTTTTGTATGTACCGTCGTTTTTTGCTTGGTTCAAGAAGTTATTGAGCCAGTTAAGGAAATCAGGATCACCTTTACGGATCGCAAAACCAAGAGGTTCATAGGTAAGCTCTTCGCTTAAGTGTGTTAATTTATCTGCACCTTTCTCGGCAAAGAAGATCGCATTAAATGGCTTATCGTAGACCATTGCATCGGCATTACCATTAAGGACTTCTTGTGCCGCATCTGCTTCTGTTTCAAACGTTCTGATTTTAGCTTTTTTAAACATTTTACGTGTTGCGATTTCGCCTGTTACACCAATTTTTGTGACGATAGTGTACTCTGGTTTATCAAGATCACTCCATTTTTTACCTGCATGTTTTTTGCTTGCAAGAATGGTTTGACCCACACTGATGTAAGGATCTGCAAAATTGATTTTGAGGTTTCTTTCTTGTGTAATGGTCATACCAGAAATGATAATGTCATATTTACCGGTGATAAGCCCAGCAATAATGCCATCCCATGCTGTTGGAACAAGTTGGAGTTTGACACCCATCGCTTTTGCCATTTCATTCGCTACATCAACATCAAAGCCAATGATGTTACCTTGTTTGTCTTTCATCTCAAATGGCATGTATCCAGGCTCTAAACCTACGGTTAGAACTCCTTTTTGCACGATGCTGTTGAGGGTTGATTTTTGCCATAGGTTGATGTCATCAGCCATAGCGTTAATGCCTAGCATTACGAGTAATGCTGCTAAAAGTTTTTTCATTGCTACTCCTTAAAGATTTGGTTTTTAGTGTGTTAATATCTCTTGTAAAAATTTCTGAGCACGTTCTGTTTTAGGGTTGGCAAAAAAAGCTTCAGGAGTCGCTTCTTCTATAATGACACCTTCATCCATAAAGACGATACGATCGCTAACTTCCTTGGCAAAACCCATTTCATGCGTTACACAAACGATCGTAAAATTTTCATGGGCAAGTTCACGCATAACATCTAAAACACCACCAATCATCTCAGGATCAAGTGCGCTGGTTGGTTCATCAAAGAGGATAATTTTGGGTTTCATTGCTAAAGTTCTCGCAATGGCAACGCGTTGCTTTTGACCACCGCTAAGTTCATTAGGATAGCCTTCTGCTTTATGCACCAGCCCAACGCGCTCCAATAATTTAAGCGCTGCTTCATTGGCATCGTGCTTACTCATTCCTTTAACTTTACGTTGAGCGATAGTGATATTTTCAAGAATCGTTAAATGGGGAAAAAGATTGAAATGCTGAAAGACCATTCCTGTCTCAGCACGAACTTGATTGATATTGGTTTTTTTACTGTAAAGATTGTAGTCATCGATGACAATCTCGCCGCTGTCAATCTCTTCAAGTTTATTCATACAGCGAATCAGCGTTGATTTGCCACTGCCACTAGGACCACAAATGACAACGATTTCACCTTCGGTAACGGAAAAATTAATATTTTTAAGCACATGAAACGCATCATAATATTTATTGACATTTTCCATGCGCACGATCGCTTGACTCATTCAAACCTTTCATTAGAGTTCTTGCAGAACCCTTTACACGTTTTTATAGCAAAGCTTTAAAGACTACGTCAACACTGCGTTTGAAAGACGCAATGCCCACGCACCTTTGGTGCTTTTTCTTCTTGCAAAATGTGTTTTGCAAGAAGTCTATATGTAAGTGGTGTTGCGCATAATTGTAGCAGTAGAATATAAAAGTAAGATAAAGGGGTTTTTACATGTAAAAAAGCGTCAAAACCTTGATAATTACAGAGAAAATTGTCAAGGTTTTGACCCCAAAAGGCATTAGATCTATTTTAAAAGTTATTTTTGTAATTTAGAGACATAGTTTACGATATCGAGTAAATCTTCCATATTCATATTTTTAACTTGCTTGGACATGACCAAAGAGGTTCCGTGCGTTTTGAACTCCGTCTCTTTATAATATTTGAGACTCTCGATGAGTACTTCAGCATTTTGCCCCGCAATGATGCCACTTTTACCAAAAGCTTTATTATGCCCATCGGGTCCATGGCATCCGGCACACTGTTTAAAAAGAGTTTCACCATTGCTCCCAGCCTGTAAAAATGAGCAGAGCATAAAAATAGAAAAAAAAGAGATTTTAATATGTTGCGTCATAACTCAAAGCCTCCAAATATTAAATAGTCATAAAAATATTATACTAGATTTGGATTATAGCATGTTCTGACAAATGAGGTAAATAAAATTTTCTACTTCAGAAAACTTTTGAGAGAAGTACTCTGTATTTCCACACTTCATTGTGCTACAATGCCGATTTTATCTAACGACGAGGTGTGTGTTGATACGTCATAAATTACGTGAATTGGGTGCAGATTTCTTACTTTTAATGGTTGCCGTAGCATGGGGAAGTACTTTTTTTGTGGTACAAGCAGCTGTGAATGAAACACCAGTGTACACATTTTTATTTTGGCGCTTTTTTCTTGCAGGGCTTTTAATGGCGCTCATTTCATTGAAACAACTTCGATTTATGAATAAAAAGGTTTTAAAAGCGGGCATGCTTTTGGGGCTTTTCATGTTTTTAGGCTATGCCTTTCAAACGTTTGCGCTGACATATACGTACTCTTCAACGGTTGGATTTATTACAGGGCTTAACGTGGTTGTGGTTCCTTTTGTTGCCTATCTTCTCTTTAAACAAAAAACTTCTGTTTTTTCAACACTGGGTGCGCTCATTGCTGTTGTTGGACTCTATTTTCTAACGCTCAATAGTGAAATCGGTTTTTCTTTGGGCGAGTTTTATGCGTTTATTTGTGCGATAATGTTTGCATTGCATATCGTTTTTACAGGGCAGCTTTCCCGTCAACACAATATTTATTTATTAGTGACCATTCAGTTCTTAACAGTAGGTATATGCTCTTTCGTGGGAGGTTTTGTGCTGGAGGGCTCTATCGTTCCTCCTCGAACAGATGCGTTATTTGTGAATGCCATCGCCATTACAGTAATTTTTGCAACCATCTTTGCTTTTTGGGTACAAACAGCGATGCAACGTTTTACGACAGCGGCAAAAACTGCCATTATCTTTACCATAGAGCCTGTCAGTGCTGGTGTTTTTGGTTATTTTTTTGCCAATGAACTCTTAAGCTTTTCGCAAATATGGGGTGCCGTGATGATTTTGGTAGGAATGCTTATTGCCGAGTTAGGAACTTACTTTATAGAGCAGTATCAAAGACGCAAGGGTACGCTCTAGTTTTTCGTCAATCTACAGTAGCTTGATTTACCTACGACGTTTCATCCGGATATGAAAAAAAATTGGATACTATTTCTCAGATACCAATACCAAAGAGGAAACCATGAGCGAACAGCTTCAAAAAGTGTTTCAAGAATACGACATCAAATTTACAACCGCACGTGCTTCGATTTTAGAGGTACTCAAAGTGGCTAACAGCCCTCTTAGTTACGAACAAATCAAAGAGAAAATGAGCGTGGTAATGGACAAAGCAACGTTTTACCGCAACATCGCTAAGTTTGAAGCGTTAGGTATGGTGCATAAGTTCGAGTCGGATGATCGTAAATGGTATTTTGAGCTTTCCAGTACAACGCATGCGCATTTTATCTGTGAGCAGTGCCATAAAATTACCTGCATGGAAGTTGATCTTGGCAACGTGGAGGGCGAAGTGACAAGCATTGTTTTAAAAGGTACATGTAAGGAGTGTCATGAATGAAAAAACTTTTACATGTAAGCTTATTAGCCCTGCTTTTTTTGAGTGGATGTGCATTCAAACAAGAGATTTCTTCTTCTGAAACGTATGTGATTACTATTAAAAATAAGCAAGTAGCCCTTTCGGATACGGGCTTTATTAACCAAGGGAATGACTACACCAATGTGCAAATTTTCACCGCGGGGAGTGTGCTCTTTAATCTTGAAATTATGGGAAACACCATCTGTTTAGAAGGACGATGTTTGGATAAACTCTCTTTCAATCAGCAGTTTTTTCAAGACGAACATTACGCGGAATTGATGCAGGAAATTATCGCTAAAAAGCCTATTTATGAAGGGCAAAATCTGCGCCAAACTTCTAGCGGTTTTGAGCAAGATATCGAACGTCCAAACAGCCATCTTATCTACAAAATCGAAGGCTCAAACCTCACTTTTAGAGATACTAAAAATGGTATTTTGATACGCCTAAAACCACTACCATAAAGGAATCATATGAAATTTGTTGGAGCACATGTGAGTGCGAGTGGCGGAGTTTTTAATGCTCCCATCAATGCCACAAAAATTGGTGCCAAAGCGTTTGCATTTTTTACGAAAAATCAGCGTCAATGGGAAGGTAAATCGCTCACGCAAGAAGAAATTGACCGTTTTAAAGCAGAGCTTGAACGTGCGCAGATTTTACCCAAACATGTGTTGCCACACGATAGCTATCTGATCAATCTAGGGCATCCTGAGCTTGAAGCACGTGAAAAATCGTTGAATGCCTTTTTGGATGAGGTAAAACGCTGTGAAGCTTTGGGGCTTGATAAACTCAATTTTCATCCAGGAAGCCATCTCAAACAGATAGACGAAGAGGCATGTTTGGAGCTTATTAGCGCTTCCATGAACGAAGTGTTACGTCAAACAAGCAGTGTGAGCTTGGTTGTAGAAAACACAGCAGGGCAAGGAAGCAATATGGGTTACAAAATGGAACACCTAGGCTATCTTATGGAGCATTCTATCGATCAAGAGCGTGTTGGGGTTTGCATCGATACCTGCCATCTGTTTACCTCAGGTTACGATATCAGAAGTGAAGAGGCTTATAGGCAAACGATGGAAAAATTTGCTACAATCGTCGGATTTAAGTATCTCAAAGGGATGCATCTCAATGATTCTAAGCCTGATTTGGGGACTCACGTTGATAGACATGACTCTATTGGCAAGGGGAAATTAGGGTTAGAGCCATTTAGGTTTATCATGAACGATGAACGTATGGATGACATTCCTTTAGTGCTTGAAACGATCGATGATTCTATATGGGCAGAAGAAATTGCTCTGCTTTATAGTCTTGCCAAATAAAACACTTTAAGGACAACCTATGACACAAACGGTAAGAGTTGCTACGTTACTCAGTTTGAGTGCAGCGACGCTTTTGGCTTCAGGATACCGTATCCCTGAACAATCTTTAAACTCAGTAGCGCTCAGTGCGGCGTATGTAGCAGGTGCCAATGGTGCCGATGCAAGTTATTACAACCCTGCGAACATGTCTTTTATGGAAAATGGCGCTTATACTGAGGTTGCTTTGACCTATATCAATCTTCCAGAAGTAAGTTACACAGATTCACTCAATAGTGCTTATAGTGGCGATTCTAAAGAAGAGAAGTTTTTAATGCCGAATTTGCATTATGTCTCTCCGATGGTAGGCAATTGGCGTTATGGTCTCTCAATTACCGCTCCTGCTGGACTTTCAAAACGTTGGGATGAATCTTTTGCTAAAAGAACTGCTGAAGAGTTTACACTCAAAGTTATTGAAGTCAATCCAACCGTAAGTTATTTGGTGACCGATCAATTCTCTATTGGTTTTGGTTTACGTGGCGTTTACACCGATGGTGTTGTTAAAAGTAACTATCCTGCCGTTACAACTTCTAGAGATTTGACGGGAGATTCAATTGACTTTGGTTATAACGTAGCGCTCAGTTACAAACCGATTAAAGATGTTACATTGGCAGCAACGTATCGTTCAAAGGTAGATTTAACCGTTGAAGGCGATGCAACATTAAATGGTTATGGTGGCTCCTCATACCCTGGAGGTGGAGCTAGTGTATCGATTCCTCTTCCTGCCTCATTGGCATTAGCAGCTGCGTATACGTATGATAAAACAACCGTAGAATTTGTTTATGAGCGAACGTATTGGTCATCTTACAAAGATTTAGACTTTGACTATGATTATGCGCTTAGTGGAAGTTTGGCAACATTTGATAGACCTATTGGAAAAAATTGGAAAGATTCCAATGCCTATCGTATTGGACTAAGTCACCAATGCACCGATAATCTTAAAATGATGGTTGGTTTTGCGATCGATAAATCACCGGTTCCTGATAGTACACTTGGATTTGAACTTCCTGATTCGGATGCCAAACTTTATTCTATAGGCTTTGAATATAAAGTAACTCAAAATCTCAAAATGGGCTTAGCGTATCTTTATGATGATAAAGAAGACCGAACCGTTACCAATAGATCTGTTTCCAATACAACAGCACCTTATGGTACATTTACCGACTCCTCTGCCCATTTAGTGACAGCATCTTTCAAATATAAGTTTTAAAGATGCTCAGCTATCCGTATCAAAATTTTTATGAGGTCATGGAAGCAAATGCTAAAAATGACCCTAGAAAGACAGCTATTTTTATGGAAAATCAGAAAGTATCGTATCTTTTGCTTAAGCAGAAGATCGATACGTTTGCCTGTTTTTTAGAATTTAGTGGTATTAAGCATGGTGAGAAAATTGCCATGATTGTGAGCAATTCTGTAGAATTTATTGTCTCTCTCTTTGCGATTACCAAACTTGGAGCGATTGCAGTCCCGTTAAATACCTTTTTGAAAAAAGAGGAGTTTGAGTATATCTTGAATGACTGCAGTGCCAAAATGCTGATCTGCTCAGCCTCCTTGTCCAATGAAACCAAAAATTTATACGACACAACTTCTATCGAAAAAATTATTTGGTGCGATGATTATCCTCATTTGGATGAACGTAATTACAGTTTTAGCGAAATTGAGACCCATGCGGACAAAAATGTGTATGGAATCAAAAGACCAAAATTGGATGATCTCGCCTGCATTGTCTACACCTCAGGAACAACAGGAAAACCCAAAGGTGCGATGCTCTCTTACCGCAATATTTTCTCTAATGCTATTGCTGGAGCGGAATCATTTCAAATTACATGTAAAGATCGCTTCATTGTTTTTTTACCGATGTTTCACAGCTTTACACTCTCCATTATGGTACTCCTTCCAATGTTTACGTGTTCAAGCATTGTCATTGTTCGTTCCGTCTTTCCTTTTGCCAATGTGCTTAAGCAAACCCTGCTCAAACAAGTGACCATTTTCTTGGGCGTTCCAACCCTATACAACGCACTTTTAAAAGCAAAGATTCCATGGTATTTTATGTGGTTCAATAACGTGCGTATTTTTATTTCAGGTAGTGCACCACTCAGTGAGCAATCGCTGAATGATTTTAACGCCAAGTTTAAAAAAGCGACGCTTTTAGAAGGCTATGGACTCAGTGAGTGTTCGCCTGCGGTATGTGTGAACCGTTTGAATCACCAAAAACCGCTCTCGGTTGGATTGCCCCTTCCAAGCTATGAAGTGAAAATCGTCAATGAAGAGAGAATGGAAGTCAAAACTGGCGAAGTGGGCGAGATTATGGTGAAGGGTGATTGCGTGATGCAAGGCTATTTAGGGTATGCTGATGCTACGGATGAGACGATTTTAAATGGGTGGTTGCTCACGGGTGATTTGGGCAAAAAAGACAGCGATGGATTTATTTACATTGTGGATCGTAAAAAAGATTTGATTATCTCTAAAGGCATCAATATTTACCCCAGAGAAATCGAAGAAGTGATCTATAAATACGAAGGTGTCGATGCGGTTGCCGTCATTGGTGTGCGTGATGAACAAACCAAAGATGAAGACGTTTTAGCCTTTATTCAGCCCAAAGAGGGCGAGAAACTCCATGAAATAGAATTACGTTCGTATCTTAAGCAACATTTGGCAAATTTCAAGTTACCGAAGCATATTTACTTTGTTGAAGAGCTTCCAAAGAATGCAACGGGCAAGGTTCTTAAGCGTGTGTTAAAAGAGAAAGTCCAAAATGGTGGAATATTACGTAAAAAATAGAGATTAACTTTTTAATCAAAGGGTTATTTTATCATCATCTTGTCATCATATATGACCTCACGGTCATCTAACAATTTTTCACTATGGATTAAAAGGCTTTGTATTGCAGTATTTGGTAGATTTTTTAGAGAGTAAAACGGTTCAAACATCAAAGATTTATGAGCACCTTAAATGTTCTATTGACGAAGCAAAATTTTTACAGACGATGACCAAAGAGTACGTCTTAGGCTCGGTAGATCTAGGCGT
>DBTO01000224.1 GCA_002307095.1 Sulfurospirillum sp. UBA1314 | reverse complement strand
AACTTCCTACCGTATCAATCAAAATGACATCGCAATGGCTGAGCGACGAAAGCGCATTGTTAAAATCATTCGGATCAACCACATCCTCAATCGGCAAACGCATCATCTTCGCATACTGAAAAAGTTGCTCAACCGCTCCAATACGATACGTATCAAGCGTTATAATGCCCACTTTCGCACGCTTTTCTTGAATGTAGGAGTAACGCGCAGCAAGCTTGGCAATCGTGGTTGTTTTGCCCACACCGGTTGGGCCTACAAACATCATCACTCGCTTATTGCCTTTAGGAAGTTCCGTTTCCATGCGCACGGGAATGAGTTTGCGAAGCAACACTTGAAAATAGCGTTTGATCGTCTCAGAACTGTTTTTCATTTTGACAGGCATGTGCTCTAACGTCAGATTCATGATGTTTTCTAAATGATCTTCACCCATGCCACTGGTTTTGGCGAGTTTATAAATCTCTGAAAATTCGGAAGGAATCGCTAAATGATTGCGGTGTGGGGCTCGCTCTTCCCAGAACATCTCTTGGATGAGTTTGATTTTATCGGCGAGCTTATTGATCTCGCATTTGATCTCACCAATACCTTCATTGTTTTGAGCTCGCTCTGCTTGTTTTGAAGCGTTTGAGCTACCCATATCGCCTGTGGCTTGCGCAATTTGCGAAATCTGTTTGGCCGCTTCTGAGAGACTAAAGAGAACATCTTCGCCACTTTTGTATTTGGGTTCAACTCTGGGTTCTGGTTTTCTAGGAGCTGGGGCTGGTTGATCTTCTTCGACAGCAACAACCACTTCGTAGAGTGCGGAAGTACTAATGGTCTTTTTGCGAATCTGTTTGGTGCTTATCACAAGCGCATTTTCACCACATTCATGCTGTGCAAGCTTAAGTGCTTCTGCTGGTGTTTCACCACTAAACGTATGAAATTTCACCTCTATCCTTTAAAACTTTTTAGCGTAAAGAGTGGAACGATAACCGATGCACGCTCCCTCCATTTAGGGTGGGGAACAATTAAGTTAGGTTGATTGATCTTTTGATTATCGAAAAATATTATATCTAAATCCAGCGTTCTTGGTCCATTTTTAAAGAGCCTCACACGCCCAAACAGATGCTCCAAGCGTAAAAGCACTTTCAGCAATGCTTTTGCGCTTAAGGAAGTTTCTAACACGATCACCGCATTGTAAAAATCGGGCTGATCCAGATACCCAAAGGGTGGATTTTGAAACACCATGGAACTCTCTTGCACATAAAAACGCGGATCGTTTAACAATAGACGGTAGAGTTTGACAAAACGCTTCTTTACATCACCTTGATTGCCACCCAGTCCTATAACGGTTCGGTGCGAAAAATGGGGTTTGAGCTTTTTACATGTAGGAAAAAAACGGATGCGTTCTAACTTCACCCCATAACCTCAGCACCGTCATATCGCGCGATAATCGTATCTTCGATTCTCACGCCAAATTGCTCTGGTAAATAAATACCAGGCTCGATGGTAAAAACCATATTTTCTTCGATGATCGTTTCTGAACGCGCACTAATGACAGGCAATTCATGAATATCAAGTCCGACGCCATGCCCCGTGGAGTGAATAAAATAGGCTCCAAATCCCGCTTTGTCGATGACATCGCGCGCCGCTTTGTCAATCTCTTTGGCTTTGACACCGATTTTGACCGCTTTGAGTGCCGCTTCTTGTGCGAGCAGCACTGTATCATAAACTTTCTGTTTCAAGGTCTCGCTGAAGTGTTGCTCTTTTTCAAAGTTGAACCCTTCATCAAAAAAGCTCGTGCGTGTGCGATCAGAACAGTAGCGCTGATACTTCACGCCCGCATCTAAAAGGACAAGTTCCCCTTTTTGAAGTGTTTTACATGTAGGCAGTGCGTGCGGTTTGGCAGCGTTCGCTCCAAGCGCTATAATCGGCTCAAAACTGAGTCCTAGTTCGCCGTGGCGTTTTAAAATCGCTTCGGCTTCAAAGAAGGCACGCTTTTCATCCATGCCTTCGCCATGGTTTTTTAAAAATTCTCCAAAATGGGTAAACGCGTCTCGTCCAAAGAGTGCCGCTTTTTTGAGAATCTCAAGCTCAGTTTCACTCTTGATGATGCGTTTTTGTTGCGAAAAATTGGGTTTTTTTTGAAAGGTGATGCTGAGCTTTTCATTCAAACGTGCAAACGCCTCTACATTCCATTCGGCAGGATTATACGCAAGGGTTTTAATGCCACTTTTGCGAATCAACAAACGCGCTGTTTTGAGTAAATCGCGCCTGTCGCCTTCCAAAACGGTTGCATTTTGAATGATCTCCGAAGCCTCGGTTGTATACCGCGCATCGGTAATGAAAAAGGCTTCACTTCCCAGTCTCAAAAAAACCGCATGATCGCATGAAAACCCACATTCAAAATAGAGCGCGTTTTCATCTTGGAGAATGTAGTTCATCTTACGCTTTTGCTGCTTGTTGTTGTGCCGCTTGTGCTTTGCGAAGCGCGTCAAGTTCGCCTAACATTTGCATCATCGAGATCATCGCAAGGTGGTAACCAAACGGTCCAAAACCACTGATTTGTCCTGTACAAACCGCAGCGGTCATACTTTTTTGACGAAACTCTTCACGTCGGTAAATGTTGCTAATATGCACTTCAATCGCTGGCAAAGCAACCGCGCTAATCGCATCACGAATGGCGATAGAGGTATGTGTGTAGGCTGCTGGATTGATGATGATACCATCGGCATCGCCTAAACACTCTTGGATACGATCCACAATTTCGCCTTCTAAATTGGATTGAAAAAATTCGATTTCAAAACCATTTTGTTTGGCGACCGTCTCCATTTGAGAGTGAATCTCTT
>DBTO01000106.1 GCA_002307095.1 Sulfurospirillum sp. UBA1314 | reverse complement strand
TCATCTTTTTCTCATTGGAAGAGCGTAAGGAAGTGGATAGTTTAGAGATGTTTAAACGCATCTTGCGACGTACAGATGCCATTTTTAACCATAACAATCACTATGTCGTAATGCTCACAGGAACAGACTGGAATGGCGCTACAGAAGTGCTCTCAGGCATTCAAAGCTTTCTAGATCAAGAACCTTTCGATAATGTTGTCACGTATCCTGAGGATGGACTCGATTCTAAAGCACTTTTACAGAAAATGTATACGCTAGTGGAAGAAAACTGCAATATCAAAACCGATCTTCTCAAGTAGGCTTACAAAAGCCTACTTCTTACTCGTTTCTCAGTGTATCTAACACATTAATTTGCGTTGCTTTATGCGCAGGATAATATGAAGAGAGTGCCACAATTACACTGGTGCCAACCACCGTTAAAACAAAATCCAACCAAGACAGATCCAGAGGCAAACGCGCTGTACCATACACATCTGCAGGCAGAGAGATAATATCAAATGATCCGAGTACCAGCAGTGTTAAAGAGCCTAAAACAATACCAAACAGCATTCCTCCTCCGCCAATCACTAAGCCAAGATAGAAGAAAGTGTTTTTAATCTCTTTTTTATATGCACCAAGGGAAAGCAAAAGTGCAATCTCTTTACGCCTGTTCATTACGGTCATTAAAAGAGAACTAATTATGTTAAGCGATGCAATCAAAATAATGAGCATTAACACAATAAAAAGGGCACGTTTTTCAAGCGCAAGGGCTGCAAAAAAGTTACCATTCATTTGCCACCAACCGACAATACCTAAATCATCTGGAAGCACTTTACGTATTTTTTCAATGTCGACCATTGGAGCATCTGAGTAGATGTGAATTCCATCAAAATGTCCTTCATCGTACTGCATCACTTGTGCTAAGGATTCTAGTGTGGTGTACATGTAAGCTTTATCGTACGCCATCAAGCCTGATCGAAAAGAGCCTTGATAGTTAAACCGTTTCATCTTGGGAATAAGGCTCATGCCACCGGGATCGTTTTTCGTAAAGATAAGTGTTGCTTTTTCATCTTGCGCAAAAAGGTGTGTTTTAGCGATCTCACTACCGGTAATGAGGTCGTATTTATCGAGTGTTTTTCCTTTAATCGCCTCTGCAACAATGGCATTAATCTTTGCTTCTTGCTCAAAATCAACCCCAAAAAGCATACCACCTTCTAAGCGATTACCTTTTTTAATAATCACTTGCGTGGAGATATAAGGGCTAAACTGAAGTTTTGGAAACTGTTCTTTGAGCGCATTGAGTTGGGTTTGATCCACGGGTGAAAAGCTACGTGAATAGATAGAAAGGGGGTAATTCATCGTAAAGAGTTTTTTCTCAAACTCTTTATCAAATCCATTCATAATCGCCATAGCAACCATCAAAACGGTTAAGCCAATTGCCACACCAAAAAATGCTAAAAGCGAGATAACAGTAATAAAGGGTTGTGACTTGTCAAATCGTAAATACTTTTTGACAAGGTAAAAACTAAGATTCTTTTGCACCCTATTCCCTTACGCTAAAAGCCCTTTTTTAGGACCACTCTTGCCGCAACACTGTTTATACTTTTTGCCACTTCCGCAAGGGCAAGGCTCATTGCGTGCTGCTTTTTTCTCTTTTTCATCTTCTTCATCCGCATAAGGACTTTGATGTTGAAGTGTGGCATTTGCATTGGCCTCTTCCATTCTTCGAATCATCTCATCCATTGCACGTTTTTCTTCCTCTTCTTTGTTATCACGAAGCTGAACAATATGCAATGTTTTAAAACTCTCGAATTTAATCTGCTCAACCAGTTCAATGAAAAGATTATAGCTCTCTTTTTTATACTCCGTGAGTGGATCTTTTTGGTTATAACCACGAAGTCCAATACCCGTTTTTAAGATGTCCATTTGATACAAATGCGCTCTCCACGCATTATCAAGAACTTGTAAGTATAAAATACGCTCAATCTCTTTACGTTGTGTCTCATCCACCACTGACATCTTTTCATCAAAGGTTTTTTCAAGAGCTTCCACCACAAATGTACGGAGTTCATCAAAGGTCAAATTGAGCAAAGACTCCGCTTCAAATGCTGCATTCAATTCATCCTGAAGAACAGAGATAAGGCGTTCAACATTGTATTCTGTTTGTGAAATCCCTTCATAAATTTCTGCTTTGTAAAGCATATTGGTTACAAAATCAACCCGAATCTCTTTAATCCGTGTTTCGATATCAAAATTAGGATTTAAAAGGTCATTTCTAAAGTTATAAATCGCTTTACGTTGTTTATTGGCAACATCATCGTACTCTAAAAGGTGTTTACGTGATTCAAAGTGAAGTGCTTCCACTTTTTTCTGTGCATTTTCAACGGCGCGTGTAACCATCTTAGACTCAATGTGTTCGCCTTCCTCAATACCTAAACGCTCCATAATCGCTTTAATACGATCACTGCCAAAAATTCTTAAAAGATTGTCTTCCAAGCTTAAGTAAAAACGACTTTTTCCATTATCGCCTTGACGACCTGAACGTCCACGAAGCTGGTTATCGATACGACGGCTTTCGTGACGCTCTGTTCCGATGATATAAAGACCGCCAAGGGCTTTAATTTCATCGGTAAGCTTGATGTCGACACCACGACCTGCCATATTGGTTGCAATCGTTACAGCGCCTTT
>DBTO01000183.1 GCA_002307095.1 Sulfurospirillum sp. UBA1314 | reverse complement strand
CTTTCTCAAAAAATTCTCTCTCTTGCGCTACGATGATGTCAGGATTGTATAAAATAACCTGCTCTAGGGACACTTTCTCCATGCCTAAACCACTTTTGGTGGGGCACAGATGCGGATTAATGCCGCCTGCAAATTTGATCGCTTCGTAGTGAAATGACTGGTCGCACTCAGTCGCAAGCCCATCTGCACCCTCTGCGTAGTAGACAACAGGGCGTTTTGTCGCGTTGTTTTGCACAACCCTTTTGGTTTTTTCCAGTGCGCCACTGGCATAATCTGAAAGCACCTTCGCCCTAGCTTGCCTGTTTAAAACCTCGCCAAAAAAAAGATACGCTTTGGGCAGACTCTCAACACTCTCCAAGTCCACATTGATACTCGGAATTTTACTGCTATCAAAAAGGTACTTCGCCAACTGACTCGAAGCATCGTTGTTCCATAAAAAGACGACATCGGGATGCAACGAGAGCAAGGTTTCCCGATTCATGCTGTTCCCGCCTCCTTGAAGACCTCCCACAACGGGAAGCGCCATAAAACGGGGGTCAAGCATATTGGAGGATTCGTTATTGCCACGGGCATGGTTAAAGTTCAACCCTACGATCAAAGAAGCATCAATCGTATAGATCATATACGTCGATGGCGGTGAAGTGCCAAACACTTTGGTAATAACATCGGGGATTTCAACGCTTTGTCCGCCCATATCGACGATCTCACGCGCGCCTAGACTGACAAATAACCCCAAAAGTGCTAAAACGATTTTTTTCATACCAATTCCTTTGTTGCGTTGCAATACGGACGTACTTTTTCATTAAAGGTACGCAATAAGCTCACATTTTCAAGCAGATCAACCCCAAGCGGTTTGAGCGTTATCGTGACATGCTCTAACCTTGCTTGAATGGCGTTTATTTTTTCAATACATGCTGTCGCATCGCCAATGATGCCACAGTCAAAAAATTTCTGCCCATCAAAAAAGGTGTTGCGCTCTGCGATCAGTTTTTCATAATGGGCTTTATTGAAATGGGGTGATTTGTGAAACGAAGAAGCCGCACGCATCGACTTGGCAAAATGGTCAATCGCCGGACGTGCTTTATACACCGCCTCTTCATTGCTAGGAGCAACATAAAACGTACGCAAGAGCACGATGTGTGGTTTAACGCCAGCGATGGCTTCATACGCGTGACTCACCCGCTCGCACTCATCCAGATCGACCCCTTGCGAGAGCATCAAACCCAATCCTTTTTGGGCAGCAAACGCAATGGTTTCATCCGAAGCAAAGGTTGCGATATACGTTGGTATCGACGTTTGAAACGGTTTTGGCTCGATGTCGACTTCTGCAAAATGGATGTATTCACCCTTAAAACCGACAGGATTTTCGTTTACATGTAAAAGCTGCGTCACCGCATCCACACACTCAAACATCATCGGACGAAGATGCTCAGCGGTGACATTAAAATGCTTGGAATCGGGGGCAAAAGCGCCTTTGGCAAAGCCTAAATTTATCCGTCCTTTGGTGAGATGATCCAGCATTGCAACCTCTTCGGCTAGGCGAATCGCATCGTAAAACGGCGCTAAAAACCCAGCGCAACCAAGCCTTGCGTACTTTGTTCTTGCCGCGACATAGGCTAAGAGTAACGTGGGAGAGGGACAGATGCTAAAGTCGTTAAAGTGATGCTCCCCCACCCAAATTTCATCAAAACGCATCGCATCGGCAAGCTCGATCAGCTTGAGCTGATTTTCAATCGCTTGATTTGCATTGACATTAAAACGCTCAAAAAGGCAAAAAATTCCCCATTTCATCGGATGCCAAACTCCTCTTTCATCGCTTCATACAAAAAACGTTTCATCGGTTTTGTCGAACTTCGACGATTCACCATGCGCATCGAAAAAGGTTCGATCCAGTTCCAAAACTCCCCGATCAACTCTTTGGGAAAATCCAGATCGTGCAGGGTCTGTTTGTACGCCATCAGCCATACCTCCCTAGCCTCATCATCGATGGCAAAAGGGGCGTGCGTACGACACAAAGAGGGAGGACCGTAACTAAATGTATAGGTTTTTGCACCACCCAACGCTTGAATGAGAAAATGGCTCGCTTTGGTGACGCCTTCCATAAAATGCGCTTCATCGCTCGGATACATCTGTGAAACAGCACTTTTTTGAAGCAAGCGATGGTGATGCAACACAATATTATGAATCGTTTCGGCACCAAGTTTGGTTAAAAAACTAGGTGTTGGCAAAATAATCACAGGTAGAGGCGCTTTTAAATTGATAGGGCTCCACTGAAGACTTTCGCTCTTTTTAGCGACGGAGGGTTTATGAAGAAAATGATGACCATTGCACATGAAATTTCCTTAAGATTTGAGCTTAAAAACAACGGGAATTGCAATCTCCAACGCCGCTTTTGGAGGAAGGTCGAATGGAACAGCATCCAAAATGGCATCCATAGCATTGCGATCTAAAATCGCTTTACCACTGGATTTTGCAATCTTAATGGACGAGGCATCAACCGTTCCATTGGCGTGAATCAAAAATTGCACGACCGCTTCACCCTCCACGCCCATCTTTTTCGCCATCGAAGGGTAACGAAGGCTCTCTTGAATTTTTTGCCTTACTTTAGCAAGATACGCCAAGAGCAGATCATCACTTTGGCGCGCAAGTGCGCTCACCGTTGGCTCTTGTGCTTTGGTGGCTGGAGCCACTTCCACAGTCTGTTCGACAAAAGAGACAGGCGAAGGAGCATCTGTGAGAATGGGCTTGGGTATTGGCACGGTTTTAACGATCTCTTTTGGCACCTTTTTTTCGGGTTTTTTCGCAATGATTGACTCAGCCTTTGGGGGAACGATTGCTTCTTTAACCTCTTCGGTGATAGGTTTAGGTTTTGGCTCATCCAAAAAGCTCACTTGCGTAACGACAAACTCGTGTATAGCGGGTTTTTGGATCATCACACTTCCCATAAAAAGCGCATACGCAATCGTTACATGTAAACAGAGTGTTCCAAACGAAGCGGCAAAAAAATGCGATGCTCTCACGCGCCACCCTTTGTCGTTTGAATCGCAAAGGTGCTGATGCGGTACTTTTTGCACAGATCGATCACTTTGACCACATATTCAAACGGTGTTTTCGCGTCACTGCGCAGTAAAATATGAGGCTCAGAGGCACTGATTTGGGCGATTTTTGCATCCAAATCTTCGAGCGAAACCGCCACATCGTCATAATAAAGCTCCCCCGATTCGTTCAACGAGAGCGTGATCGGTTTTTGCTCATCTTTGCGGTTTTCAGCATGAGATGCTTGGGGAAGAGTAAGCGGAATTTTGCCTTGTGTCACAAAGGTAGCCGTGACCATAAAAATGACCAAGATGACCAGCACGATGTCCACAAAAGGGGTCATGTTGATCTCGGCAATATCGCTCTCATAGACAAATTTACGCTTCATCGAGCTGCGCTTCTTTGTATGTTAAAATGACTTTGACCCGTCTGATGAAATAATTGTAAGCGATGACACAGGGAATGGCGACAAACAGTCCCGTCGCCGTGGCGATCAACGCTTCAGAAATGCCTTGCATAATGGGTTGCACATCAAACGCATTGGACGAGCCAATCATGTGAAACGCTTGGATAATGCCCAAAACGGTTCCAAAAAGCCCTATAAAAGGGGCGTTATTGCCAAAGGTGGCTAAAATGCCCAAACGTGCCTCAAGGCTAAGACGCAACGTATAATAATCCATACTTTGATACTTTTTTTCAATCACACTAAACGCTAAAAGACGCTCTATCATCACCCCAACTGCTAACACACTCATAGCAACCAACACCCAAAGTACGGGGTCGATCCCTAAAAGGGCAAACGATAAAAGTTTTTCAC
>DBTO01000135.1 GCA_002307095.1 Sulfurospirillum sp. UBA1314 | reverse complement strand
TGTTAAAAGTACGTGTGAGCTCTCCCGATGATATTACACGTTTTTTGGATGAACTTGTAACGTTTTCTGAAGTGTATGAGACATCGACCACATTTATTCTCTCAACCCTGCATGAAAATGGCTTTAGTGAACTGTAAAATTGAAGAAGGAAATAAGCATGAACGTTTTACATGTAAAAGAAAATCTATCGCTAAAATACAAAAAAACCATTGCTATTGTTGTGGCATTGTTGAGTGTGTATATTGTATGGGGCAGTACCTATTTAGGGATAAAAATCGCCATTGAAACCTTTCCTCCTTTTTTAATGGCAGGAATTCGCTTTCTCCTCGTGTACAACCGCGCTTGAAATGTTAGTAATTTGAATTTAAAATGATAGTTGCATGCTATTTTAACCGATTTTATCCCACATTACTATCATATTAAATTCAAATTTTAAACTACTAAATGAGTAAGCGCCGAAGCGCCTACCCTTTGATGATGACTTCCTTAGCTACCTTTTGATTCGCTCCATGCAAACTATAACGCGTTGATACCTCTATGATCTCAAAGTCCTTGTATAGGTCTCTGACGACCTCACAATCATTGTATGACAGTACAAACTTTCCCTTTATCATCTTAAGCATATTCGCAAGTTCTACATGCTGATCCATGCCAAAGCCTTGAGGTGTTTTATAGTAGCTTTCTGTGCCTATGTATGGTGGATCAAGATAGAAGAGCGTGTCGGCGTGATCATAGGTTGTAATGAGCTTTTTAAAGTCCATATTCTCAATACAAACGCCTTGCAGTCTCTTCGACCAGACACGAAATTCACGATCTAAGTTTCTTATCCTTGGTTTTGCACCACGTGGCATAGCAAAGTCTGTGGCTTTAGAGCCGAAGCTTTGAGTAAGAAGATAGTAATAGAAGACAGCGCGCTCTATGTCATTGCGTGGACGCAGTGTTTTAGTCTTAATGCGAGAGAATAGCTCTCGTGAGACAAACATGCGGTTTAGATAGAGCTGGAGTGATTGAGGTCGCTTTTGGATTTGTAGATGCAGATTGACTAGATCGCTATTGATGTCGTTGACAACTTCGATCTTTGAGCGAGGCTTTCGGTAGAAGACGTTAAGTGCGCCTCCAAAAACCTCGCAATACCTCTCATGCTCAGGAAAATGAGCGATGATCTTATCGGCAAGCTTTGACTTGCCTCCAACCCACGCGAACGGGGCAACTTTTGGGATACGTTGATACTCTTTGAGTCTCTCCATGCAAAACCTTTCATTTTGTAATATTTTGAGGATATTTCCTAAAAATATTTTAGAATTTGATTGCAAGGAGTTTGGGACGACTTGTTAGGCAGAGGGAACTCTGCCTATTTACTGGCATTTTTTGACTTTTGCCCTTACTTTTTCATTATCCTCTTTCATAATCAGATAATTACCATCAACCCATTTTGCTTGCTCAAGCTCTTCACCTTTTTGGAAGGTCTTAGGCTCAATGACAGGCATAGGGTCTAACTCAGGAACGCACCTTTGAGGCACGTTAACGAACTGGTCGATCTGCGGCGGTTGAGGCTGATCGACACCGCATCCACTACCAAGAACGGCTATTAAGAAAAGCACGAGCATTATCGCAACTTGACGCATTTTGGTCTCCTTTCCAGTTTTTGACCTCTTCTAAAAAGTCTCGGTATTTTTTGCTAATATCTGTGAGCTCTACATTGACCGCTTTCATGTTTTTATCTGTGTCTGCTTTATTTGCGGCGATGGTTGCATTTTGTACTTCAATCTCTGCTTTTTTAAGGCTAACTTTCTCTTGAAGCTCTTTGATCTTAGTCTCTTTCTTAGTAAGCTCTTCGCCTTGTGCCGTAATGATCTTCTCTTTATCGCTGATCGTTGAATTAAGCGATACAAACTCTTTTAAAGAAAAGAGACACGTAGCGATGAGTAGCGCTGCCAAAAGGATACTAATGCCTTTCCAAAGGCTACCAGTACCTAAACTGAGCATTGTCCTTAATGTCTCCATACTGCCTCCCTAATGTGTAAATGTTTTGCGAATACTCGTAGTTAATATCGCAATTATTGCGGGTCTGAATCTTCCCGCTTTTTAACGTAAAATGCGAGTTCCCACGTGTACATTGCGCTTTTGCTTTTTCCCAGTCTTGCGCACCTGCTTTTTGAATTTCTTTAAGTACCCAGTCCCCACCGTTATACCGCTGATACGTTACCCAAAGGGGGCGCCCCGGTTCATGCAAGTAGCGCATGATTACCGCTTGCGCTCTAACGCTTCCCTGCACGCTTGCGATCTCCGTAATACCCTCTTTATCTAGCACTTGCTTCCACCATCGGTAGGTGATCTGTGCTACTCCTTGACTCCCTACACCGTCATTGCTAATACTCGGACGGCAACCACTCTCTTGCTCTAATTGTGCGACGCCGTATTGCCATGGAAACGATGTACCAAACGCTCTGTAGTGAGCAAGCCTAACTTCTCTCTTAAGAAGAGCGCAGCGTTCGCTTGCAAACATACTAACGGCAAAGAAAATGAGGCACAGTACAAATTTAAACATTTTAACCTCCTAGTGCGAATGAGATAATGATGATGCCCCATAAATACAACCGGGCACGAATTTTAGGCGTATACTCCTTTTCATCCCAGTCTACTTTCCCAATAAATAATCGCCCAACTGCCCAGCCGTAAATTACAGAGATATTTAGCTGACCCATCTTGATGAGATATGTTTGTAGGTCTCCTGGTAATGCATCTTTGAAATGCATTAAAATAGCAAGAATGATCGCAATAGCCATTAACACGTCCAGAGCAAACTTCTTAACCGTTCCGACCTTATTCATCCCTTTTAAAAGGCTGGGTTGAATCACCATCCTCCATCGTAAGCACAACCACGCGTATAGTTTTCTCATTCTAAACTCCTAAACTCAAAATTTTAAGCGCGATTGCAATTGCCACGCCATACCATATTTCTTGGTGTTCCCAACCACCGGACATGAACCGAAAGTTCCATAGCTTTGCCGTGTAGTACCCAAGCTCTGAAGCGAGCCAAAACATTGGGGTGAGAAATAAGAAAGCACCAACTGCACTCCATCCAAACCAAAACACTAAAGGGATCAAGAACGCCGCGCGATAAATGCCACGAATAAGCAAGCAAATACGGCAATGCCACAACCAATTAACGCTCGAGCCGATGATCTTCTCTGCAAGCCATTGGATACCGTTATTATCGCCCTCGACATAAGGATTTGGTTTTGTAGCGGTATGATCTGTCGCTATGCACATCCAATCGCCCCAACCGCTTACAACGCCTAGCCAAGCAAGTACAAACGTAATGCCTAGTGCGTACATGCTCCCACACATGAGCCAAACTACAAACGCTATACCTAGCGCAAAAATAGGTCTAAACCAACTCCACATCCCTCTTAAACGATTTAAAATAACGAACACTTTTTCTCCTTTACATGTAAAAAATTAAACAACCGTCTACTCCCATAGTTACGCGCTACACTGATGATCGTAAAAATGATCGTAATCCAAAAAGAGCTATTAAAACTTTGCGGCATGCCAAAGAGTGGGTATAGAAAATACCCTACAATAAGGCTCAAGAAAAAACCGCTAAACGTGTTAAATAAGCTCTCAAACAGTGACGCTCTTTTACTCTGCATCTTCTCTCCTAATTTTCAAATTCAACGTTAATGGTGTACCCATTATCTCCCCAGGTATGTCTGACTTGTTGTACATCAAAGCCATTGCCCCATTTTGCGTTCGGAAGGTTTTTGATCGTAAGCTTCCCTCCAGCAACTATGTTCATTCCTTCATAGTCGAACCCACCTCTCACAGTGCCTTTGTTATTTTTGTTGAGTTCCGCTTTGAGCTTTACCATTGCTTCTGCTTCGCTTTGAAATGTCCCTCTAACATTCAATGCTGGCGATCCATTTCCTACCGATACCGAAAGGACTTTATTCTCTTTGGTACTTTGCCATGAGGCTGTAGCAGAGTTGTAAAGTGTCTTATCAAGCTTTTCTAAATAAAGATTGTCCGTAAGGTCGGCATCGATCGTGAAGGTTGGTAATTCACTCTCTTTATCACCGCCTTTTTTGGGACGAAAGAGGATCGTGTCATTCTTGATCGCAAAGGTTGCCCCAATGTCTGATGCAACTTTGCGCATGAAGTCAAGGTCACTTTGATCATCTTGGCTTAGGTGTAAGAACATAAGATCGTAAAAGCTATTTTTAACACTGAGGTCATTACGCTTGGCGATCTTTTGCAGAACTTGATCTAACGAGACATTTTCATAACTTTGTGTGCGTTTCTCTTTGATTTGGGTACTAAAATTCACAGGCGTTGCTGTGACACTAACTACCTTGTTTTGGTACTCTAAGCGAGACTTTAAAACGCTAAAAGAACCTATGTACCAAAGGTTTCCCTCAAACCCTAGCCACACTTTTAGGATGTCTTTGTACTCAGGTGGCGCGAAGTTCTCTCCATGAAAGCGAATCTTAAAGCCATCAGCTTCATTGTCTTTTGCATCGGTATAGTCTATGCCTAAGATGTACTTCTTTAATGAGGTAGTGACATCTTTGCCATTGACGATCAGCTTGTAGCTAGGTCTTTTGATTATTGCCATAGACTTACCCCATCGCTTTCACTCGCATTGACAGCCGTATATTCAGGAAGATAGACCTTGTCTCCATCATCAAGCAGAGTTTTTGACATGAGATGCGCATTGGAAAGCATGACCATATTGAGAGGCTCAAGCGTTCCATAATAGGTATAGACGATCGTGTCTAAGCGATCATTCTGCATTGCGACAACATGCTTCATTCTCGTACCCTTTTCATCTCTACGTTGAACCCCACACGTACTGATCTGCCATCATCTAAAAAGAGGCTTCGATCTTCTTTAACTTTCGTGATCTTAAAATCCCCCATGACTTCGCCGTATCCGTAAATGAATGGCACGGATTGCTTGAGATCAGCAATGGCAAAGAGACGCGCTAAAGGGTTGAGTCCTCCCTTTGTTGTGAGGATCGTTCCTGAGATGCTTAGCTCTTCGATGTCTTTACCAACGCTCTGCTCACCCGTGTAGTAGTTCACTTTTGGGATTTCCGCAAAGCTGTACTCTTTAGAATGTGTTAACGCATCAAAAGACTTCTCATCCAAAGAGAAGATAAAATCCCCGATCATCGCCATAATCCTAGTCATGGTAGCTCCTATCGGCTTGGTCGCGCTGCATCTCCCTTAGCGCTTTTCGTACTTGCTCATCGATCTGAGCTTGTGTACGACTTGCTTCCTCTGGAGAGTTGAAGCTTGGATTTTGGATCGTGACACTTACTGAGTTATTCCCAGCTCTTGCTGCACCTTCAGGGGGTGCAGGAATACTATACGTGTTTGCTAGAGCAGTGTTGTTAGCGTCATTCAATTGCATTTGAGGATTGCTTGATAACTTCGTATTGGATGAATCACCGCTTCCAAATATACGATCCCAAAGATCATGAAAAGGTTTCCATGTGTTATACAACGTTACACCAAGAGCAACCAATGCGCCAATCCCAGCAATTATTAATCCTATTGGATTAGCTGTCATTGCAGCATTAAGTGCCCATTGCACTCCTGTCCATAATTGAGTAAGTCCAACTGATCTTATGATGCCTAGTTGCAATGTTGTGCTAGCAAGAGAAAAAAGCAATTGTGAGAGAGTTGCTATTTTGACAGCTGCTGCTAAAGCAAAAAAGGTCATTATCCCTCCACCTATTACGGAAGATACATTAGGAAAGGTATCAATAAACCATCCGATGCCCTCTGTTAACTTCCCAATAGCTTTAGCTCCAAGGGTTGCAGCAGGCATAAACACAAGACCTATCTTTGAACTAAGTATGGATATATTTTGGCTCATCAGCGTAAAACCTTGACCACGTTGCATAGCATTTGCCATTTTATCCACAAGTTCAGTACCGTTATTCATCTCTTTGTTAATGTCTTTTTGACTTTGGACGAGCTCGTCTTGTTTATCAATAAGACCTTTAATAAATTTTACGGCTTCGTCTGATCCAAATGCTTTTTTAAGTTGATCTGAGTTTTCAAGCTCGCTTAAATCCCCAAATTTATCTTTAACTAACGCCAATATTTCTACCATTGGAAGCATATGACCTTCAGAATCTACAAAAGTAAGTCCTAAATCTTTTTGAGCCTCTCCCACGTTTGCTAAAAAGGCTCTATATCCTGTACCTGCCTCTGCCATAGAATTAAATGAACTTTTGGCAACACCTAAAATAGCAAGTTGCTCTTCAAGTTTAACTCCCATTGAGGCAGCAGAAGCCCCTACGTTTGATAAGCCTTCGGCGAGGTCGTTACCATCCGTTCGAAACGCTTGAACAGCTCTAGCGGAAGCGGCGGTAAACTTGTTAATAAAAGCATCATCGCTTGCAAATTGGCTTCTAAATATTCCATAACCAAGTGCAACAACCTTATTTATCGTCCCAACAGTTGATTTTGTAGCACTTGCCGTTTTTGCTGATAATGTCGCAAAAGAAGCGATACCTTCATCACTCAAAGAAGCAATACCCGATTTCAGATCATACGAAGCCGCAATAAACTCAGGTACTGATGTTCCAGCATAACGCTTTACGTATTCTTCTGCGGCGTTTGTGACTTTACTAATACCCTCTTCGCTAACGTCTAAAGAAGCAAGTTGTCCTTGCGATTTTTCAACATCAGCACGGGAAGATAATGGTTTTGAGATACCGTAGGCAGTTGCCCCAAGTGCAAGTAATGATGCTTTTTGATCAGACAAAGATTCTTTAAGACCATCTAAGCGAAGCTTGACGATAGCCTCTTTTTTTAGATTACCTATTTCTATGCGGACCTGTTTTAGCTTTGCGACCATATCAGTTGTCATATTTTCGCTTCTTAACTTAACCTTGATTGCATTTAAATTACTAATTTTTGCTTGTATCTGAGCTATGCTGTTTTTAGAAGTATCAAAAGATGATTTAAGAGAAGGAGAAACCGTTGCACCTAAGGAAATCCCAAGTGAAAAATTCTTTGATGCCATTACTTATGCTCCTCCTTTCTTTATTTAAGACATTTTTGTGCTTCTCCGCACAAAAACAAAAACTCATCAATATCCATCTCTTGGCAATCATTAAACCCTTGATGAAGAGCAACCCCAAGCAGGGAAATACCATTCATAATGTCTATATAATTAATTACAAAAAACTCTCTAATACCTTTTGAATCTTGCGATAATCTTTTAAATCTTTATCTTCCATGTCCGTTTCTGTAATCATTGTTAGGTTACAAATAAATGCAAGCTCTCTATCTTCCTCATCTTTGATATGTTTGACAAGCCTTACATCTTTAACTTTAGGCTTGCGCATTTCAACTGTTGCACCATCACTTAGCAGTACCTGCTTATTTCCATTTGGAAGCTCAACAAATTCTTGTTCTTCTTCTTTTTTTTTCATTCTTTATCCTTATAAAATATGATTTCTAAGCTCTTGAAACAGATCAACACCGTCAATTTCGCAGATGAGATTATCCACATCGATGTCGATCACCCTGACGCCTCCAAGTTCTAGCGAGTAAGCACTTGTTGCGATTTCTAATGCTTGCTCTACGTTTTTACCTCGCTCAGGTAGTGGGTTTTGAAACTTCTTAACCTTGCCGATGATCGTTGCAAGCAAAGAGAGCGTCTCATCACCTTGGATCAAAGAGCCTTTAACGTAAAAAACAGGGCTTGAGCCAAACTGTTTACTTGCCGCCGTGTAGGCGTATGTGTTGTACTCGGAGAGCGTGATCTTCGTAACCATGGTTTTAAGAAGGGGGATGACCTCTTCTTTTGCCATCGCGCCATCACGCTCAATGGTTAAAAACTCAATATCGGGGAGTTCAACTTTGTTAGAGATTCCCACATTTCCGATCCCTTCTATAAGAATGTTAAATTCTCTTAAAACCTGTCGTGCTCTTGGTGCTTGTGGCATGTTTACTCCTTACCCATTAATAATATTTAGCAGCACATCGCTGTAGTCATCCACGTATGTAAGCTCGATATTAAGCTCACGTATGGTCGGCATATCTTGGAACTCGACCGTTAGATAAAACTGTCCATTGCTCACCGTTGTTTTTGTATTTTTGGTTGTGTCAAAGTAGGCTTTGAAGCCTAATGCAACACCAGCACCCTTAAGTCCTCGCATGAACTCTTCGATCGCTTTTTTG
>DBTO01000038.1:1246-2764 GCA_002307095.1 Sulfurospirillum sp. UBA1314 | reverse complement strand
AGTTACGGCTATAAAAAAGCCAGTGCGAGTGCCAGTGGTGGCAATGAGTATATTCGTGCTCTTTTTAGCGCTTCTACCGAAGAGAGTAATCAGTACAAAGATGGCAATGGTGATAACTTCTCCGACCAGATCAACAATGCAATTGCGCAGGGCATGGGTGTTGCTGGGAACCGTTACAGCAAAAGTGATTTAGAGGCGTATGAGAAAAAAACCTTTATGGGCAAAATCTTTATCAATCCTGTTGAAAATCAAGAGATTCGCTTAGGCTACACACTCAATCGTAGCGATAATGTGCTCTATCCTTCGCGTACGATGGATGCCGATCGTGATGATAGCGATATTTATACATTGGGCTATAGTTTTTATGATTTAGGCACTTACTCTAAAGAGCTTAGTCTTGAAACGTACAAATCCAAAGTTGAACATCCAATGTCTACAAAAAACCGAGTTGCGGGTGCGATGATGTACATGACGGCTAAAATGGACACGGAGATGGAAGGTGCAAAACTTAAAAATGTTGTCAATTTAGGTGGCGGTGACCTTACATACGGTATTGATGTAAGTAAGCGAAATTGGGATGGCGAAAGTTACATGACCACTGTTGCAACAGGAGCGAGTACAACGCCAACACTTTCCAACACCATTCCTGATGTTGACACAACCAATAAAGCTTTTTTTGCCCATTATGAGAAAAACATTGACCGTTTCAATATTCAAATGGGTGCGCGTTACGATGACACGACCATTAAAGCACATCGCGCAGGGCAATCGCTGGTTCAACGCTATGAAAACGACTATGATGCGCTCTCCGCCAATGCCATTTTGACCTACAAAGCGACTGATAATGTGGATTATTTCATTGGATTGGGTAAAGCGTCTCGTGTGCCAGATGCGAGAGAACTATACCATCCTGCGAATTCAACCGCTATTTTAGATCAAGTCACAAACTATGAAGCGGATCTTGGGTTTAAAACGCATTACGATGGTTTTGGCGTGAAAGGAAAAGTGTTCTACTCATCTTTGGAGGATTACATCTACTATAACGCAGATGCGAAAAAATATGTCAATATTGATGCGACCATTTACGGCGCAGAACTTGATGCGTACTATGATATAAGCGATTCTCTAACCTTCAATTACGGCATGAGCTATCTTAAAGGTCAAAAAGATGAGCCTTTGGCGGGACAAAGCGACAAAGATTTAGCCGATATTGTTCCTCTTCGCGCGGTTACGTCTGTGACCTATCATACGGGGGATCATGCTTTAAAAACAGAGATGGTAGCGGCGAAACGTTGGAGCGATGTTGATAGCGAAAACGGCGAGCAAGTCTTAGGCGGTTACGCTGTTTTTAATGTCAAATACAACTACAAAGTTACCAAGCACTTTGATGTCACTCTAGGTATTGACAATCTCTTCGATAAAACCTATGCTGCGTCAAATACCTATAAAGATTTGACCCTTCTGAGCTATTCTGGTTCAGATGATACGGTCATGCTTATTAATGAACCAGGACGTTAC
>DBTO01000038.1:0-980 GCA_002307095.1 Sulfurospirillum sp. UBA1314 | reverse complement strand
TCTACGCAAACCTACGTTACACGTTTTAAGCGTTACATGTAAAGAGTGGAGATAACTCATGTGAGTTATCTCCGTTTGGGCTTATGCCTTGAGATCAAGGTTTGAGCCAATTCCTTCAGATGCGAGTCCTGAGACTTGGGGTGTTGAAGCAACTTTCGTTTCGGGAAGCGATTCCATCATTTGATTGAGCATCTTTTCCTTCACATTACTTGCCTCTTTCAGCACCGAAGTCCCTGAGCTCACAGAGCTATTTGCACTGAGTGCGTCCATGGAAACTCCTTATAAAGAGTTAACTCTATATCGACATATTCACTCTTTTTCTAGACTTTAAAATAGTTTAATATTTTTGTGCTAAACTTCTTATTAGAAGCAGGGATAGCTTATAAAGGAGACTTTATGAAAGCAAGCTATTATCTCTTATGCCCGCTTTGCAGTTATGAAACGGAGCATATCACACTTGCGCGAATCTACCGCCATACGCGGTTGCAAAAAAAATGGATGGTCTGCCTTGAATGCCGCCATCTCCAAGAAAAACCTCACCCCAAACGACTTTTTTTACAAGCCATCAAAGTTTTATGGTTACATGTAAAATATTTTGTCTCACGAGGACGCAAACACGACGCCTCTATGCTTTTGCCAAAATTATTGCACCATACCGCCTGTACCAAATGCCATGGCAGTCATCTGCTCGAATGGGATGGCAATTGTCCTCGATGTGGAAGTGCTTTTTTGAAAAAAGTGGTGTGAAAAAATTAGCGCATAAAGAGCCATCCAATGACCCATGCGCCATCTTTGGCAAAATAGATTTTTTGATCGAAAAAATGGAGCTTCTCAATGCTCAGCTTTGCCAATGTCGCTCCTGCCACAAGGTTTTTCGCCCCATAATAGTGCAGTAAAAAACAGTTTGGAGTTGCATCGTCGCTGCAGTGCATTGGTTCGCGTGAAAAGGTGCTGATGACGCGCTCAAAATCCTCTTTTTG
>DBTO01000138.1:1811-4050 GCA_002307095.1 Sulfurospirillum sp. UBA1314 | reverse complement strand
CTAAGTTTTATTTAAAGAATCGAACTGCCCTTGTTTAAGGCATCTGAATACTAAAGCTATTGCTGCCTTTACATGTAAAAATTTTATCTACAAAATTGCACTATTTGCTTGTATTCATTACTCAAAAGTTAAAAATCTAGCCCTGACCCTTTTATCTGTCGATAGTGATTATTTCATATTGTTTACTATCTAAAGGTTTTTTTATCACTTCTTTTTTGGGATAGTATTCACGATAGTACTCTTTGATTATTTCAAAAGCATTTGGATAAATAGATCGATTGCTACTTCCTATATAATAATCTCTATCTATAAAGAGTAATAAAGCGATTAGAACATAAGCACTTCCTAGTACAATTCTTGCTATTCCCGTTTTGACTGCTTTTTGACCCCTAAAATAATGATGTTTAGAGATGATTCTTTCTTTTTCTTTATTGCTATCAAGAAAATATCCTTCACCATTTTGTAAGTGATAATATGTCTTTGTTTTTTTATTTTTGATACCGTCAATGTACCCTTCTTTAATCCATTGATATCCAAAATATAAATACCCTAAGATGATACTATACCCAACAAGATAGATAATATAATAATATCCTATGCTTTGGAAATAGTTCTTCGTATCAGCATTTGCAGGGTAGATGTAAAATAAATAAGCTCCTAGTAAAAACGCAATACCTGGACTCCCAATAAGCCCCCAACCTCTGCACAATGCTTGCCCAGCATAAAGATAAGGTTTAAATCTAACAGAGCCTATAGCGGTACCTATTTTTTTATGAATCAGTCCATACAGTATTCCATCATAGAATCCTTTTCGAAAAGAGCCCCAAATCATTCCTACAAAGAGAATATAGAAAATTAATTCAATAAAACCATTTTTAATAATTTCCATTTTGTTAGTATCCTATTTAGTTTCAGTATGCTATTCTATAACAGGTCTAAAGCTTTGGGAAATTCCTAAATCCATAGTATTGTTAATAATAGGTTTTAATTCAAGAAGTTCCCCAAGGCTTTTATATGTTTTTCCTGAGGTAGAGGCGATTGCATTCATTCCTGTATTCAAAAAGAGCTTAGGGATCAGGTCTAAACTTTTCACTTTCATTTATCAACTCCATCAATAAGCACAATTAAACTCATATAAAACGCAGTAAAAAGCTATTCAACCCCTCTTTACAGGTAAGCTCAAATCCAAATCCATGCTTCTGCACGATTTTTTTGACAATACTAAGCCCCAAACCAAAGCCCTCTACCCCTCTAGCATCATCACCTTGGGCAAATGGTTCGCAGTAGTAATCCAAAGTGTGTTCGAGTGCTTCGCCTCTGCTTTTAACGCTGATCGTGTGAGAATGAACTTCAATGATGATTGGCTTTTGCGTTGTGTATTTGAGGGCATTATCGATTAAGTTTTTAAGCGCAATACTAAGATAATTCAGATCGCCGTTGATCTCAAAAGAGTCTTCGATGTGAAGCTCCACCAAGCTTTCATCATCAATGAGTGCGCGAGAAAGCGACTCTGAGATGAGCGTTTCGGCATCGAAACGCGTAAGATTTAGTTGTTCCATATTGGCATTCAGCCGCTCAATATCTAAAAGCTCTTTGGTCAGCTCATCAATCTGGGAAATCGCCTTTTTAAGACTTTGCTGATACTTCCCCTCCCCTAACATCTCTAAAGCAAGCTTGGATTTGGCAAGCGGCGTTCTTAGCTCATGTCCTATGTCACGAAGCAAGCGTTGACGCGAGAGAATGAGTGCTTCAATGTTGCAAGCCATGGCATTAAAAGTGTCCGAGAGTTTACCAAGCTCGTTGGAACCAAAGTGTTTCATTCTTACATGTAAAGCACCTTCACCAAAGGTTTGAAGCGTTGAAGCGATCTGTTTGAGGGGAAAAATAAGCTTCATAATCATCAAGAAGGTAAGGACGAGCACAAAAATATCGGCAAAGATCAGATACGTCACCATGCCTTGCCCTAAAATGCTCTCATCTTGCGCCCTATCACGCACCAGTAAACTTTCATCCAAATAACTCATCTGCAAAAGATACCTACCTTTGGGATCAATCAGAATTTTGATCTCTCCAAAAGAGGTGTTTTTTTCATACACTGTTTTTGAAAGTTCTAACACACTTTGCGTCCTAGAAATCACTTCAAAATCTAAAGATTGAAGCCTCTTTGTCAGAGCATTTTGGTCATTATTGGCAAGGTCGCGAAAGAGGTCTGTTGAGGCTTGAAGGTACTTCTCTTTTA
>DBTO01000138.1:0-1558 GCA_002307095.1 Sulfurospirillum sp. UBA1314 | reverse complement strand
GGTACTTCTCTTTTAAAAGCATCTCGATTTTAGCTTGAGTCAATTGACTGGTTTCGCGCGAGACAAGGAGCATCAAAGAGAGGCTGACCAAAAAGAGTAAAAAAAGCTTCGTAAAAATGGACATCTTAGCCTACCAACTTATAACCGATACCCCAAACCGACTTGATGTATTTGGGATTTTTGGAGTCATCGCCTATTTTGGCGCGTAGATTGCTAATATGCATATCCACCGTGCGATCTTTGGAGTTATACCCAATGCCGTTTATGGCGTTGAAAATGACTTCACGTGAAAAAACTTTGCCTTGATTGGAGAGTAAAAGAAGCAAGATGTCAAATTCTATTTTGGTAAGGTCTAACGTATAACCCTCCAAAGAAACTTCCATCTTCACTTCATCAATTTCAAAATCCCCCACTCTTCTTTTTGACTGAGTGTTTCTTCGTAAAAAGGAGTTGATTTTTAAGACTAATTCACGTGGCTCATAAGGCTTCGCGAGGTAGTCATCTGCTCCCACACCATAGCCTAAGATTTTATCACTGAGTTCATTGCGAGCCGAGGAGATAATGATATGTACGTCACTGATTGAGCGGATTTCCTTGCAAACATCAAAACCATCCATCTGTGGTAGCATAAGATCAAGGACGATTACTTTATACTGCGTGGGACTCTCTTTTAGATGGGAGAGTGCGTCTTTAGGTTTATCGTAAGCCTTCACTTCAAAGTCATAATTTTGAAGATACTCACTTATGAGTGATTGCATCTCCAAATCATCTTCGATGAGTAAAATTTTCTCGCTCATTCCACTTCCCACTCTTCAAGGTTATGGGCGAATTTTTGGCGTTGTTCTGGGGTTAAAAGGTTGTACATTTGCAGTAAAAAATGGCTCTCTATTATACTGGATTTTTGGCTGATCGCTTGATTGATTTTCTGCAAATCATCTTCATTTAAAACCTCACGCATCACTAAAGCCTCTTTTTCATCTTCCATCTTCTCTTTGAACTCACGAAATGCTTTGATATCCACGCGAAATTGTTTGAGAATACCCTTAGCAATCTCTTTTTGCTCAGAGGTCAACTCTAAATAAGAGAGATCTTTACTCAGGTGATGCTCTTTTTTACCATCACTGGCATACAATGAAAGTGCGAGTAAAAAAATGAGTAAAATTTTCATTTATAACCTTTTGATGTCACGATTATTAAGAAGCCCATTTTCAATATTATCATGGCATGCCTTACAATTGGATGGTTTTCCTATTTCTTTTTGTGTATAAACAGCTTTATCAATTTTTTTGTGGCGATTTTTCCAAAAAGGTGTTTCCGTGATAGCAAGATAGGTTTTCTCCTTTTCCAAGCTTGCTAAAATGCGCAGGGAAGACTCTTTAGTGGAAGACTCTGCGCTGTTTTTCACTAAAAATTCTTTGATGGACTCTGTGGTTGCAGCATCCAGTGAGGCATCATCTCCAAAATGGTTTTGGAGTGTGTCCATCATGCTCACCCACGATTTTTGTGGCAGTAAAAAAGGAGGATAGAGTGTATGACAACTGATACACTCTTTGTAAAA
>DBTO01000131.1:8334-19769 GCA_002307095.1 Sulfurospirillum sp. UBA1314 | reverse complement strand
GGTTCGAATCCTGTATCCCCATCCACCGTTCTTTTCTTCAAGCCAGATTTTCTAACACTTTTAGCACACATAGAATCTTATCTATCAATTATATATACAAATCCGACTACTTTCACTTTTCTTTTTATCCAGACTCATGCTACTATATCAATGTGCCTTTTACGCTTTCATTCAAAGACATAGGAGTTGCAATGTTTGCTGAACGTAACACTACCTCACAGAAGCTACGCCATGAATCTCCTCTTAATAAAAAAGCAACGGTCATCTTTATTGGCAATCCTTTATCTTCTTCATGCTGGACACATCGATCGATTATTCATGAAATACAGCGTTATTGCTCGGATAGAAATATCAATTTTTCGATTCTTATGGGCTATTTGAAACAAGAGACTTTCATACAAAACACATTTATGGCTTCATTTGTAAAAAACGATACAGAACCCGCGTGTCGGGCAGTCGCAGCTGCTAGAATTCTGCTACTTCAAAAAGATCCTAATGATACGACGTTACTTCAATTTTTCACATCCATTCAAGAAAAGTTTTTTGAGCAAAAAGAGGATGCAACACGTATGGAATTTTACAAAAGCATTTGCGAAGCCCATCATCTATCCTACGACGGATTTACCGATATTTTTAATATCATCAGCACTGTTACTGAATTTAATACAATCAAAAAGCTGGGGATTTCAAGCTACCCTAACTTGATTTTAGACCAAATGGGAACGCTTCATCCTCTTGCGAGTGAGTCCATTTCGTTTGAAAATATCACAACAACAATCGATAGCTTTCTCTGAAAAATTCTACCTGTTTTATCGTCCCTCTTTTTTCGCATTTGCATTTTCCAAAGCCTTATGCGCACTGTTTTGAATCTCTGCTATCTCTTTGGTGACGCTTTGATTGATGGTGGACACTGCGGTTGAGACATCTTTGATTTCATTGAGAAAAAATACCTCTTTAATGAGATAACCAAACATGCCTAGCATAATGATATACCAGATAAAATTGGGAATACCAAAAATACTATTGCTGCTCTTTTTATCGGATTTGGACATAAATTGTCCCAACTCCCGAAACATTATCTTTTCGTTATCGTCTTTTTCATCGCTTGATATTTGAGTATTTTGGGCAAATTGTCCGAGTAGATCAAGTGTATTGTCTTCTTTATGATGCATGGTTATACCTTACGTTTCTTAAGCGCTTACTTAACTCTTTTGTAGACGGTTTTAAAGCCACCCGCTTCCGTAGAAATGGTGTTTTCATCAACAATTTTGTATGTATTGCCTACTTTGATCGTATCGTCAATGACGATGACTTTATTTTCCAAGATATCGTATGTCACAGGGTTTTTAGTGCCAAAAGAAGACATACTGCTGCGATCAAACTCTATCTCCATAATGCCCAAAACCGTTTGTGCACGCCATTTTCCCAGCAGTGGATTATAGTTGATTGTATGATCGATTGCGTATTTTATGCCAAATCCTACAAACAACAGAACCACGCAACTCGCCAAGAGATTTATAAGTAACGATGGGCGTTTTGGGGTCTTTTTAGCACTCACTTTTCGTGCTTTTGGCGTTACCTTTTTAGTCGTTGTTTTTGGCTTTAACGATTGGGTTGTTTTTTTGGGAGTTACCGCATTTGGAAGCATTGAGTGCCTTAGGTTGGTGTATTACAAACCCGTCATTATAGCATTTTGAAAAAAACTTACGCTTTGGCTTTACATGTAAGTATTTTGACCCCTCTCATCAGCATTAAAACTTTCAAATGCTATAATTTTTGAGACCAAAGATTAATGCACAAGGTAGATAATGTTTTCCAAATTTATGAAATTTTTTGAAGTAAAGCCTGATAATACACTCGATTATATGGACCCTGACAAACTGTTGAAAAACAAAAAAAGAGTCCTCAAAGATCCTTTAAACCAAGAGGAAGAAGATGAGTTTTTTCGGCAGCTAGAAATTGAAGAACATTTTAGTGACCATCTCAATACTCAAAATGAATCACAAACAACTCCTCAAAACAATCCTTCCAGAGAGTCCGTTTTGGAAAAAATGCGTCAATGTATGAACGAGCGAGACTGGAACCCAAAACACCATCCTAAAATGCTTATTGCCATTGCTGCCATCATCATAGGTATCGTCATTTTAGTCATTGCACTTCACGAAACACCCAATCCACTCATCGGTAAATGGCGTCCGCAAGGTAAAAATGTTTTCTTACCCGTAGGCGATATCGAGTTTGCTAAAGATAAATTTCAAGCCGTTGGCATCTCAACCATCGTAAAATATGACATTGATGATACAAAAATTATGGTGATAGATCAAGGAACCAACACAAGAATTACGTTTTACATTACAGGCGATAAAACCATCGAAGTCAATCTTTTGGGTGTCAAAACAAGCTACAAAAAGGTGGAAAAATGAGTCTCAAAAAAACCAATGCGGCGCGGTTTTTGGATACGTTGAAACTGCCTTATACGATGAGTTCGTATGAGGTGGATGAGGAGGACTTGAGTGCGACACATGCGGCAGCATCGCTTGGGGTGGATGCTGCGTGTGTGTTTAAAACGCTGGTGGCGAGAGATGATGCTAAGCGCATTTTGGTGGCGTGCATTCCAGCAGCAGAAGAGATCGACCTGAAGGCTTTAGCGAAAGTGGCAAACGCTAAGCGCTGTGAACTGGTGGCGGTGAAAGAGCTTTTGGGGCTTACGGGTTACATTCGTGGTGGATGTTCACCGCTTGCGATGAAAAAACAGTATGCGACATTTATCGATGAAAGCATCCATCAGCATGAAAAAATCTACGTCAGCGCAGGACTTCGTGGGGTTCAGCTCTGCCTTTCACCCTCAGTACTGATTGAAGCTTCCAAAGCGGTGTGTGAACCTTTAACAAAGCAATAGATTTCTTACATGTAAAGATTTTACAACGCGTTTGTCACACTTGGGATATACAATGGTGCTTAAGAAAACTTTGGGAGCACGCGATGTTTGAATGTATCTCTTTTTTTGAGCGCATTGAAGACTTACATGTAAAGCTAAAAAAAGGCACGTATCTGCTTTTGATTGCGGAGGATACACCTTTTTTAGAGATTACGCCGTGCGAAGAGATTACACTCTGTGGCGCCATTTTTCCACGGGTTATTTTTAAAGGAAAGACATACGCTAAAGGGATTATTGCTGCGAAGCTCAACCCAACATCTTCCATGCAGATCATCGATATGGACGACCCACAGCAACTGTATGCTGATGCTTCGACGAACTCGATTTTTGCCATTGTCGATGGATTTTCAACGCAAATCGATGACTTTTTAGAGGAGTTTTACTCGCTTTTACCCGAAAAGACGAAACTCATTGGCGGAGGGGCTGGCAAAACAAATCTGATTCAAGAACCCGTCATTTTTGATAAGTACCGTTATTATATGAGTGCCGCCATTGTGATTACCTCTCCAGAAAAGATGGGTATTGGTGTCAAACACGGATGGAAACCTCTTTTAGGTCCTTTTATAGCAACCTCGTGTCATAACAATGTCTTGGAAAAAATCAACTATCAAGATGCCTTTAGTATTTATAAAGAAACGGTCGAAAAAGAGAGCGGTTTACGCTTTGAATCAACACCTTTTTCTGAATTTTCTCAACGTTATCCACTGGGAATTGTGCGTTATAACAAAGATTTTATTGTCAGAGAACCTGTCAGTACCGATGGCAGTTCAATGGTTTTGGTTGGAAAGCTTGATGAAAACTCTGTGCTCTCCATCCTCAAAGGGGAGAAAGAAGATCTTTTAGAAGCAGCCAATGAAGCAGCACACACTTCACGTTTAAACAAAGAAGAAGATACTGCTCAATCCATACTCTTAATTGATTGCATTGCCCGTTACCTGTTTTTAGGTGAATTGTTTCCAAAGGAGTTAGCTGCTATTTCCAAAGTTTATCCTTCAAAAACCCTTCTTTGGGGTATGTTAAGCCTTGGAGAAATCGCCAATGCCAACCAAGAAGCTATTGAGTTTTACAACAAAACGTGTGTTGTGGGAACACTCTAATCCTTAAAAAATGGATCGGCATCAGCATCTTTATGGTATCTTATAGATTAACAAATCAGCACACCATGCTTCATTTTAATATGTCTCCTAGGAGCCTTTAATGCAACAACTTGACGAACAACTGCTCATCACATTTGAGTGTGTCAGTGCCATTGGTACATCGCTTAAACTCAAAGAGATGATTGAACATTTTTTAAAAGTTTTTTCACGCAAAACGGGCGCACTCGCCTCTATCTATTGGGAGTACGATCCAAAAACTGACAGCTATAAACAGCTGTGTCTCCATGGTAAAAAAGCATTCCAAGAACTTTTTATGCCCCCCTCTTCGTTAACACACACGGCATCCATTCGTTATGATGCCCACAGTGGCAAATACTTTTTACATGTAAAGGTTGAAGAGGACTGGATGAACTTTGTTTTTCAAGCAACAGAGGTTGAAATTGGGCTGATTCAAGCCATTATTGACTCCTTCAAATCCAAATTGGAAAATGCCGTGCGTGCGTGCAAAAATCATCTTGAACTGTTTGAAATCAACCAAACATTAGAGCGCCGTATCGAAGAAGAAGTACGGAAAAACAGAGAAAAAGATCAACACATTTTGCAACAATCCCGCCTTGCACAAATGGGCGAAATGATCAGCATGATCGCGCACCAATGGCGCCAACCTTTAGGTTCCATCTCCGCTGTTGCCGCGTCCATCAAATTTAAAACCTCCCTCAACCGTTTTGATTACTCAACGCCTGAGGGTATCGAAGCAAGCAAGCTTTTTTTAGGCGAAGCGATGAGCAAGATAGAATCCTATGTGCAGTTTCTCACCCATACCATCGATGATTTTAGAAACTTTTTTAAGCCCAACAAACAAAAAGAGAGCGTGACACTGGCGCAACTGGTGAACCGAACGCTGGAGATCATCGGCAAAGCGCTGGAGATCAATGGCATTACCATCAAAATCGAAACGCGTGCAAGCCATGAGATTTTTACCTATGCCAACGAAGTGACCCAAGTTATTTTGAATATTCTTAAAAATGCGGAAGATGTCATTAAAGAGCGCGAGATTGCGCATGCGCAGATTATGATTACGATTGAAAATGAAGGCAGTTGGCAGACTATTAGCATTGAAGACAATGCTGGTGGTATTCCTGAACAGGTTTTACCTCACGTTTTCGAGCCCTATTTTTCGACAAAATCTGAAAAAAATGGTACAGGACTTGGTTTGTACATGTCAAAAACCATTATTGAAGAGCATTGTGGGGGAGAAATTCTGGCGATCAATACACCCATTGGGGCTAAATTTATCATTAAACTTCACGAAGGTTAAGCGACATGGTCCAAAATACCCTTTCAAAATTGGTTAAAAAAGAGTACTTAAAATCCATCATTTTCCCGCTTCTCTTAATCGAGACAATGCTTCTAGGCGCTTACTTTTGGAGCAATGCGTATGTCAATGAAACTACCAAAAATGCTCTGGTTGAAGAGAGCAAGATGCACATAAAAGAGCTTAGCAAACGCTCCGCCACCATCGTCAATAACGAATTTAAAACGCTCTCAAGCTTAACACAGCTTTTTCAAAAAGAGCATGAGCACTTTTTTGCGACCTTTAATCCTTTACATGTAAACACCAAAGACGCTACGTACAAACAAACCAACACCGGTGTTCTTTTTAACACACAAAAAAATGAAGAGAGTTGTTCACTTTTTTTCTCCAACGCCCAAAAACAGAGCCCAAACCGCTTGGAAAAAGCCATTGCCACGGAAGCACTCGACCCTTTTTACACGGCAATTTTAGAGAGCAATGCCAACATCGCACAGGTTTATTTCAACAGCTATGACTCCATGAACAGACTCTGCCCTTTTATGCCCAATGCTTTGAGCCAATACGCTCATGATATCGCGATTCCAACCTATAACTTTTACTACCTTGCCGATGCGGCACACAATCCAGAAAAAAACGTGGTCTGGACAGACGCCTACTTAGACCCAGCCGGTGCTGGATGGATGATCAGCGCTATTGCGCCTGTGTACAAAGGTGATTTTTTAGAAGGGGTTGTGGGCATTGATGTGACGATAGAACATCTTATTAAAACCATGCTTTCGCTTCAACTGCCTTACCGCTCAATGAGCATGCTCGTCGACGAACATGGTAACATCCTTGCGATGAGCGAAGCTTTAGAAGCGTATCTTGGCATCAAAGAGCTTAAAACACACACGTATGATGCGCCCATTGAGGCGACCATCACAAAGCCTCGTGATTTCAATCTTTTTACCAACACCGCAAACCCTCTTGCGATGGCACTCAGTCGTATGATTCAAGCAAACAGCGCCATACTAGAGCTGCATCACACGAAGAGTGATTTTCTCATCACACAAAACACCATTGCGCAAACACGCTGGAAATTTGTTCTCTTGCTGGACAAAGACTCTTTACTGAAAAACAGCACCCAACTTAAAGAGAAAACAAACGTTATCGGATACCTTGCGCTTGGATTTATGGGGCTTTTTTACCTCATCTTTCTTGCCATTCTTTTAGCGCGTGCCAACACGTTTTCGAACCATATTCTCACCCCTTTGCACGAACTCATCGAAGCGACCAAAACGTTCAAAGACAAACTAACGGTGACACCCATAGAGCGCTCCAGCATTGTCGAGATCAACACACTTTTAGACAATTTTACCGCGATGAGCCAAGAGCTTCAAGAGCTGTATGATTCAATGGATAAAAAGATTAAGGAGGGTGTGATCGAGCACATGGAGACGCAAAAAATGATGCTTTATCAATCACGCCTAGCACAAATGGGCGAGATGATCAGCATGATCGCACATCAATGGCGTCAACCACTTGGCTCCATTTCAGCCATTACTGCGAGCATCAAGCTCAAACAAAGTCTTAAAAAGTTTGATCTAACCAATGAGCAAGGCAGAGTGGATCAAGAGGTGTTTTTAGAGGGTGCCATTGGCAAAATTGAGACCTACATCCACTTTTTAACAACGACCATCGATGATTTTAAAAACTTTTTTAGACCTGAACAACAGCAAGAAGAGAGTTCACTCCAAACGATGATCGATCGTGCGCTTGGGCTCATTGGAAAAAGCTTGTCCGTGCATAAAATCACTTTACATGTAAACAACACCTCGTCCCATTCGCTCATCACCTATGAGACCCAAATGATGCAAGTTTTCATCAATCTTTTGAAAAATGCGCAAGATGCCATCCTTGAAAAAAAGTTAGAAAATGGTACCATATGGATCAATGCCTATGAGCAGAGTTCTTTCTTTGTCATTGAGATTGAAGATAATGCGGGTGGAATTCCTGAGGCAATTATTTCTAAAATATTTGACCCCTATTTTTCAACCAAAGCAGAGCGCAATGGCACAGGTCTGGGACTTTATATGTCAAAAACCATTGTGGAAGAGCACTGTCACGGCTCTTTACAGGTAGAAAATACGCACAATGGCGCCAAATTTACCATTAAAATTCGCGGAGAACACAGTGTCCATTAATCTGAACGAGCTTGTCCAACTTACCTCAAAATTACGCGTTTTATATGCTGAAGATGACATTATATTGCGCGAAAACACGGTTGCTTTGTTGCGCGATCTTTTTAATGAAATTGATGAAGCCAGCAATGGCGCTGAAGCACTGCAGATCTATCAAACTCATCCCGATCACTATGATATCGTCATCACCGATCTGAATATGCCACATATGAACGGCATGGAATTGATCAAAAATATCCAACTTCTCAATGCGCAACAGTCCATTATCGTTGTCTCTGCGCACAATGAAACCGAGTTTTTTTTGGAAAGCATTCGCAATAACGTCAGTGGGTACATCTTAAAACCGATCGATTTTGATCAACTCATCGAAACTCTTTACAAGGTCTCTTCCTCGGTGCATGAGCGTTTACAAGAGGTAACGCAGAAAGCTTCCTTGCACCAACAACTTGAAGATCAAAGCAAACTACTGGATAAAAACTCAAAAATGGTGCATGATTTTTTAACCATCGACAAGATTACGAAACTGCAAAATGCTACGATGCTATATGGTTATTTAGACCACTTATCTCAAGAGCATTCCTTGACCATTATGCTGTACAATATCGATAATTTCAGCTTTATCAACCAAACCTATGGCGCAGAGTTTGCCGATGAGGCGCTGTTTAAAGTGGGGCAATTTCTCCAATACAACCTCTCCAAAGAGGTGCATCTCTACCGTTACAATTCCGATGAATTTGTCGTTATTTTTGATCCACAAATCATCAATCCCGAATTTGTCGCCATCCAAATTCAAGCCTTTTTCAGAGAAACACCCATTGGTGAATATGAAGATAAACCTATCTACATCACGCTTTCGTGTGGCATTGCAACGTCCAAAGAGCCTTCTTCCTTGCTCCCCAATGCCCGTGTTGCCCTTCGCGAAGCGCGCATGCGAGGCATCCCCAATCAATACAACATTTACAATACCCAAGATATTTTTCTCAAACGCACGGAAATTGAGGCGTCATGGATTCAAAAATTTCGTACAGCCTTAGAAGAAGATCGTGTTGTGCCCTATTTTCAGCCTATTGTCGATAATCAAACCCAGCACATTGTCAAATACGAATGTTTAGCGCGCATTGAAGACGATGGCGACATCATCTCACCTGCGCATTTTTTAGAAGCGGCTAGACGCAGTGGACTCATGAGCAATCTTACACGCAACATGATCAACAAAACTTTTAAACTTTTTGCCGGACAAGAGGTCGCTTTTTCACTCAACATTACCAACGAAGACTTGCTCAATCAAACATTTATCGACTTTTTAGAGGCAAAACAAAAGCTCTTCCAGATCAATCCAGCCCTTGTCACCTTTGAGATTTTAGAAGATATCATTATCAGCGATACAAATCGCATACCGCTTCAAAATCTGCAACGTCTTAAAACAATGGGCTATTTACTCGCGCTTGATGATTTTGGAAGTGACCGCTCTAATTTTAGTCGCTTGGAAAATTTGGGCGTGGATTTTTTAAAAATCGATGGGCAATTCATCAAAGGAATCGACACCAATCTTCGCAACCAAGACATTGTAGAATCCATCGCCTCGATGGCAAAAAAGATCGGAATGCAAGTCATTGCAGAGTTTGTCTCCAATAAAGCAGAGTTTGAAATGGTCAAAAAATTGGGCATAGATTATTCACAAGGCTACTTTTTTAATGCACCTTCGCAGTCACCTACGCAAGATTCGTAGTGAGTTTATAACCTCTGTTTTTAAGATTGATGATGCACTCCGCGTAACCGAGTTTATCGCGTACTCGCTTCACAAGGGCACGAAGGGTTGAGTTATTGACCTCATCGCTTTGCCAAATTGCTTGAGAAAGCTGTTCATTGCGCACAAACGCATTGGCATTTTTGACTAAAATAAAAAGCAAAAGCTCCTCTTTTACCGTCAATTCTTCTAAAACTCCGTTTACATGTAAGGTTTTTGTCTTAAGATCAAACGAGACACCTTGGTGTAAAACAATCGAAGAGGATTCGGGTTTGCCTTTTTGATGCTCAAGTTGTGTGGTCGCCTTAATCATCGTGTTAATCAGCAGTTGTGAGTCAAACGGTTTGGTGAGAAAACTGTAAATACCTAAATCAATGCTTTTGAGAAAATAGTCCACCTCTTTGTACGCAGAAATGACGATGACCATTTGAGACGGATTTTTTTTCTTGATCTTTTCGACTAAATTAAGACCACTTTGGGAAGGAAGTTGAATGTCAGTAATGACAAGATCATAAGCGGTTGAAAGGTATTTTGTATACGCCTCTTCCGCAGTGTAATATGAGTCAATAATACCAAAAAAATCAGATAGAAAGATGCCCAACTCTTCGTTTAAAGAACGATCATCTTCGACAAGGAGTAACGTTAACGTTTCTCGCATTGTGTCTTTCCTTAATGAGTAGATTTACCCGAGTCATCACACATTAGGCTAAGTATAGCGAAAAATATATCACAAATACATCACCCCTTGATATAATGAATCTAAATTCTACAAGGAGCGTCGTAATGCAAAATGCGATCGACCAGCTTGTCTCTTGGAGCAAAGAGTTAACCGTCTTGTATGTCGAAGATGACCTTGCTTTGCGTGAAGAAGTCAGTCTCTTTCTCAGTGATATTTTTAAACAGATCGATCTAGCACCCAATGGCGAAGTAGGACTTGAAAAGCTAGCCAATAATCACTACGATCTTGTTATCACCGATATTCGTATGCCCGTCATGGATGGCATCGAGATGATCGAAAAGATCAAAGCGTGTTATCCAAAACAGCCCATACTGGTGACATCCGCGCATAATGAGAGCGAATATCTCATCAAACTCATCAACCTTGGCATTAAATATTACATCACCAAGCCGTTGCAAAGTGACCAAATCTTGAAAGTTCTCTATACGATCGTTGAGCTTATTTACCAAGAACAAGCATTGGTTCAATACAAACACGATTTAGAAAGTGCCAATGAAAAACTAAAACACTTTAGCACCATTCAGTCTGCCTCTTTGGATAAACAAGGCGCCCTGCTCAAAGCCTATAAAGAAGCGCTGGATAAAGCGACGATGGTAGCACTCACTGACAAAAATGGCATCATCACTGATGTCAATGAAAATTTCTGCAAAACAACAGGCTACAGAAAAGAAGAGCTCATTGGTCAAACCTATCGTCTTATCAGTCATCCGTCCACAGCAAAAAGCTTGTATGAAGAGCTTTGGCAGACGATTTTGAGTCAAAAAACATGGCAAGGGCTTATCATTGATCAAACAAAAGATCTTAAAATGCTCCACCTCTACACCACCATCGTTCCCATTGTAGACGCAGATGGGAAGATGAATGAATTTATCAGTATTTGCCAAGATTTGACGGAACTGCACACGCGTAGTGAAAAACAAAGCAGTGAAAACCTCTCTTTGGCACTGAGTCTTAAAGAGGCATCTTTTTTACAGCAGATTCCTTTCCCTTGCGCACTTATGAACAATGATATGGTCTTTCATACCTACAATCAACTCTTTGAGAAACTTGTCAACAACCATATGGACGAGAGTTTATTGCTCAAATTGACCCAAGAAACCCTCACACTCAAAGAGATAGTTGATTTTGAAGAGATGGAGTATTTTAAGACGATCGAAGCCATTAAAAGTAACTGGCCATTTGACGGCGATATCACCTTTAAAGGCGTTGTGAAATCCATCGAGTGTCTCTTTGAAGTTTTGGTTAAAATCGATCAAGTTGAACCTCATTCGTATAGGGTTTTCATTGTCAAACAAGAGGAATTTGAATTATGTTGCCAAGTTCACGAGAGATAACCTTTCATACGGCGATCTCGTGTGCGAGCGTCGTCAATGAGTCTAACTTGCAGGTCATTGACCATCAATGCCGCTTGCATAAAAT
>DBTO01000131.1:0-8097 GCA_002307095.1 Sulfurospirillum sp. UBA1314 | reverse complement strand
ACCATCAATGCCGCTTGCATAAAATCGACCTAAATGAGCTCAAAATCACCAAGAGTACTTCGCTTACACACTGCTCTGTTAACACACTGTTTGACTACTATCAACGTCCTTTTGCCGTGGGAGAAAATCTAGCGTATATCTCCTTTTCCAATCAAGGCATGGAACATATCATTGATACGCACTCCAAAATTCTACCACTGAGCTCATTTCATTACAATCAAAAAGGAAGCGTGTGTAAAGCAGCTTTTAGTGAAAACGATGCGTATCTGATCACAGGAAATGAACGTGGGCGAAGCTACGTCATCAGTCCTGAAGAAGGGACGATTCAAGCCGAACTTCCTCCCTTACCCGATGTCATCAGTGCTGTAGCGGTCTCACAGACCTATCAGTTAGCGGCATCTGCTTCTTTTTCACGCCACCTGATTGTCTATAAACTCGACAGCTTTAGCACCCTTTTCCATCAAAAACTCGATGCCGTAATCGAGATGATGCTTTTTGCAGATGAACAAACCCTTATTGCCATCACACGCAATGGGAAAATGCTCAGCATTGATTTACACAAAGGGATTATTGTTAAAGAGGTAGAACTCGATCAAAATATCTGGCCTTCTGTTATGGTGCTTTCGCACAGTAAAAAATTTATCTACGTAGGGACGCGTGAGTCTCTTTTATTTGCCGTTTACGTTAAAACACTTGATATTCTCTACCAAGTTAAACTCCCTTATTCTGGGGTTACTACACTGTGTCGAACGCAAAAATATTTTATTATGGGGTTTAAAACGGGTGAGCTTCTTTTTTACAATCATCGTGAATTTGAAGAGCAATTTATCATGTTTATTCAACTCAAACAGATCAAAGAAGCGTGCCTTATTTTTCAAAAAAATATCTTTTTGATGTCGCACCGTGAGACAAAGAAAATTTATGAGTACTGGCTTGAAGCCAAAGAGACCATTATAAACCTGCTCTCACGAGGTGAAATTGAGCCCGCACAAAAGATGGCAGAGCCTTTTATGTTTCACCCTAAATGCAAACTTGAATTTAGTGAACTTGAAGCACTTTTGCCTCACTTAATTGCCTTACAACGCTACCTAAGAAGCACAAGTTATGCCGCTGCTTATGACCTAGCAACGCGCAATCCCGAACTTCGAAAAAGCTCTTTATTTGCACAACTCGAAGCCCTATGGAATAAAAATCTCCAACAAGCGCAAATTCTACTGGCACGTGAACCGCTTCTGAACAAAGAGGTTGCCAAAGAGAGTTTACGGGCTTTTTTAGAGGTGGAAGAGAAAAAACCACTGATTGAAAATATGCTCAAACGCTCAGGCACTTTTACAATGGCAGAAAAAGCGGTCAAAGAGAAACATTTTGATTTTTACTTCCGCCTTGTAGCGCAAAATAACTTTTTAGAAGCCACACCCCTGTATCAAAAAGTCCTTCAAGTAGGAGAGCGTTTGCAGCAAGAAACGTTTCACACGTTGGAAGCAAAAAATTACAAAAAAGCACTCATCTTAGCCGATATTTTGCATCAATTCAGACCCTATGTACATCAAGCCAACAGACTCAAAGAGGTTTCCAAAGCCCTGCTTCTTTTAGAACACCAACTTGCCAACACGCTGCTTTTGGACGCACTTAAAACGCAAGAGCAATACCACCTGCAAACGCATTACGCGCTTGTAGGTGAGCTTGAAGTCATGAAACAGGCATTTTATCATCAACAACTTGCACTTGTTGAGGAAAAAGCATATGAGACCGTTTTGAGTAACATTGAGCCTTATGAAAGCATTTCAACGTGCAAACAGATGGTTGCCAATATAATGAAAAAAATCTTCATTACCCAATTGAACGATGCAGTCAAAGAGATCGATTCTACGGTTGATTGGGTGAAATCATTTCAACATTATCTGCAATTTTTTAAAGTCGATAAACTGTTAGCTGAGTTTGCAAAAACAAACAATAAGATGGATATTTTGCAGCAGATCGTCATAACAACGCCACCATTAGAAAATCCACACTATCCTCAAAGTGTCCTTGTTCTGCAAAAACATGAGTAAAAAAAAGAGTTAATAGAGCTTATAGGAATCGCTTGTTATAATCCACCCTTAAACTTAATCACAAAGGGCTTTTCACTATGAGCGCACTCAAAACCTACGACTACACAAAAGAGCAATTGGCGGCTTTTCAATATGCCATTATCAAAACCGAAAAAGGCGATATTGTCATCAAGCTCAATCCTGAAGAGACACCCATAGCCGTTGCAAACTTTGCAACACTGGCAAACGACAAATTCTACGATGGACTCATTTTCCACCGTGTAATCAAAAACTTTATGGCACAAGGTGGCTGCCCACATGGAAGAGGAACGGGCGGACCTGGTTGGAATATCGCGTGTGAATGCAAAGGTCAAAAAAGCAAACACAAACGAGGTAGTCTTTCTATGGCACACGCTGGAGCGAATACGGGTGGAAGTCAATTCTTCATCTGCTTCGTAGATTGTCCACATTTAGATGGCGTACACACCGTTTTTGGTGCCATCGCAAAAGAGGACAAAGAGAGTTTTAAAGTGCTTGATAGCATCGCCCAAACCGATAAAATGATCACCATCGAAATCAAAGATAAACTCTAAAAATTCTTTACATGTAAAGAGTTTTGCTCTTTACATGTAAACCTCCTTGAACCTATTTTTTAGATATTTGCCGACAACTTTCCAACCACTTTTCCAAGCACCTGCACATCTTCTGCGTTGATAATCTCAGGACCATACGCTTCATTATCGGATACCAACGAGACCGTACCATTAGCATGAAGTTGAAGCCGTTTGATAAATAAGCCTACAGGCGTTGAGACCACGTAAATGCCCGATTTTAAAGCGTTCGTGTACTCTTTGTTAATGAAAACAACATCGCCCGTAAACAAGGTCGGTTCCATCGAATCACCCAGAACATTGATGGCTTGAATATGCTTGATCATGCCCATGCCACCGAGCTTTTGAACCAGTTCTTCATCAAGGTACATCATTTCGCCCGATTCTTCCTCATTCAAAGCACCACCACCTGCAGAAGCATAAATGTCACGAAAATAGTGAATGCTGGCAAATTTATCGGTTTGTGCTTGCAGACTCTCAACCACTTGATCAAATAAAAGCCAGTTGATGGAGATTTTACGTTTGGCACAAAATTCTAAAATCTCTTTGTATGGAATTTTCGCGCGATTTTTCATGGTTGCAAGGGTGAGTTGATTGATACCAAGCGCTTCCGCAACATCCTTATCAAAGACCTTGCGCTCGCCCAACTCTTCAGAGAGAATATCTTTAACTTTATGCAAAACACTTAAAATATCTGGCATTCTATCCTCCAACATTTCATTTTGAAATATTATTATAGCATATTTTAAAATTTTATTACAATATGGAAAATTTAAACCCAAGGAGCCTTCAATGAAAAGTTTAATCGGTACGATAAGTCACTCACGCAGAGCTTACAATGAGTTTATGAACCGCTTTGAGCAGAAAATGCTTGTTTTAAGCAATAAAATCTTTTAAAAAAGACTTCCCAAAACGATACGAGAAGTCTTACATGTAAACAAAAAATTTAGCGTTTTTTCTGTGTTGCACTTTGGAAATAGAACCAAATGAGTGCAATAATTGAAAGCAAAATAAGTGGCGCTAAAAAGGGGTTGTTGGAAAAATAAGCGGCAATGCGCATTAAAAGCTCACCCGCACGGTAACTTCCAATTCCTAAAACAAGTGCCCATACGCACGCTGAAATGGTATTGAGGATGTGAAATTTTGTTTGAGGATACTTGGTTAAACCAATTGTCATTGGCACCAACGTTTTAAGCCCATAAATAAATTTCTGAATAAAAATGATTTTATCACCGTATTTTTTCATCAAAATATGGCTGAGTGCTAATTTTCGTCTGTGATCTTTAAAATAAGGCATTAACGCCTTTTTGTTGTAGCGTCCCATGTAAAATAAAAAAGAGCTACCAATGACATTGGCAAAAGCCGCAACCACGATGGATGTGGACAAATCCATCTTTCCAGCATAACAGAGCACGCCTGCGGCGATGATGGCGATCATGCCACCACCAAAAGAGTAGAGAAAAAGGATGATGTATCCATACGTCGAGAGGGAGCTTAAAATATCTTCCACATCAATCCTTAGTTCATCAGCTTTTGTATGGATTTGAGGAAATCCTCAATCGCATACGAAGAGAGTAAACCATCGGATTCGACAATCTGATCAGGGGTGATATTGTTGCCATAAAGCTCAATATTTTGATCATAATCGTGGTTCATCACCGAACCATCAATAGAGACACCCACAAAAGCCCCTTGTGTTTTCGTGTAGGTATAAATCTCGGATTTAAAGTCTGTTTCACTACCTCTTCCAGCACTCTCTCCCGCAGGACCCGCCGCAACGGAAGCATCTGCTCCTAGGGTGATTTTATTATTCATCAATTTTTTTACGCTGTCTTTACTTTGAAAGACCATCAAGATATCTTTTTTCTCAACGCCAAGTTGAAAACCAAGTCCTGCTCCGCCAAGTTTGACAAAAAATGGATAACTCCACGTGCCATCACTGCGTTTTACAACCATCACGCCACTGCCTGTTTTTCCACCCAAAAACATACTAATTTCAATGGTTCCAGGGAAAATCGCAATCGCTTGAGCACTATTGAGTACCTTTTGAGGAATTTTGATCTTAGAATCACGCATCATATTTTTAAGCGCATTGGATGAATCCAGCAATTTTTCTTCTGCTGATGCAAAGAGTGTTGTGGTCATTAAAAGACCTATCATGAGACTAAACCATATTTTTTTCATTATCTTTACTCCTTCTATTTTGTACAACGTATTCGTAAAATGCACCCTCTTGGCGCATCAACGCTTCATGGGTTCCTGATTCAACAATGCGTCCTTTGTCCATCACATAAATAAAATCTGCCTTTTTAATCGTACTGAGCCTGTGTGCGATGATAATCGTCGTTTTGCCCACAAGGTAATTTTCAAGTGCGTCAAAAAGCTTCATCTCCGTATGCACATCCAGTGCCGATGTCGATTCATCTAAAATGACCACATTGGGATTTTGAAGCACCATACGAGCAATGCTCAAACGCTGGCGTTGTCCACCGGAAAGCTTAATGCCGTGCTTACCTATTTGGGTTTGCAATCCATCAGGCAATTCATCCACAAAACTCTCCAACTGCGCAATTTGGAGCGCTTGATGCACTAAGGCTTTATCGGTTTGCTCATCCATCATCAAGTTTTGAGCCAGTGAGGCATTAAACAGTTGTGGATTTTGAAGTACCAAAAACAGATGTTCCCGCACCACATCGAGTCCTATCTCTTTAACCGAAACACCATCAAAGAAAATATCACCCTCATCCAAAGGATAAAGCCCAACCAGCAGATGCGCTAGTGTGGTTTTGCCACTTCCACTAGCGCCTATTATAGCGATTTTTGAGCCCTTCGGGATGGTAAGGTCGATGTTTTCTAAAATTTGCTTGCTGCCATCATAGCTAAAACTGACTCCTTTGAGTTCAATCGCATTGGTGCTATTTTTCACAAAAGGATTCTTTACATGTAAACCTCGCTCTTCTGCTTTAAGCTCTAAAATCTCGTTGATCCGTGTTAAAGATTTGCCGGCATTATGGTACGCGTATTGGATGTTTAAAATATCTTGAATCGGTCCCATCATCACCCATAAATACCCAAAAATGGCGAGCATAGAACCAATACTAAGATCCGAATACGCTACCACAAAAATACTCGCCGCTCGAAAAAGCTCAAAGCCGGAGAGAAAAATGAGAAAGGAGAGACGGTTCGCCCCATCACTTTTATAGCCATAAATGATAGAACTCTCTTTGATCGACGCAGCATGCGCCTCTACTTTATCGAAAAAGAGTCTCTCTTTATTGGTCGCGCGAATTTGCACAAACATATCGAGCGTCTCGGAGAGTGTATCTTGGAAAAGCTCAAACGCCTTGTTTTGCTCTTTTTTGAGCTTTGCTACTTTTTTGGCAAGCTTGGTGGTAAAAAGAACCACAACAGGATTCAGCACCAAGATAAAAAGCCCCAATTGCCAATGAATCATCAGCAAAACTGCCCCCACGCCCAAAATGGTGAGCACAGAGATAATCAGACGGCTGACAAAAACACCCAAAAAGTTATCGATCGTCTCAACATCGGTAACAAGCAGTGAAGCCGCTTTTCCTGAGCCAAAAAATTCAAATTGATTCATCGCTACATGGCTTAGATGACTTAAAACATGAGTGCGTATTTTAAAAGCGATGTTTTTTGAGACGATCGTAAAAAGTTTTGTTTGCAAATAATTTAAGAGAAAAAAGATAAGTCTCAGCGTCACAACAACAGCTAAGACACTCACAATGTACAGATAAGCAGGATTTGGAGAGCCGAAAAAACCATCGACAACATGTGTCACAAATCCTTTTTTGCCAAGCAACACCTCATCCACCAACATAGGCATTAAAAGCGGTACCGGTGTGCTCACCATCACGGCTAAAAAGGCAACCACATTGGCTAAAATCAGCTCTTTTTTATACTGTTTGACTTCGTGAAAAAGGGTTTTGAAGGTGTAGTGTTTTTGCATATTGTTCCATTAAAAGCAGTCATGCAGAGGCGTTTTGCCTCTACATGTAAAAAGCTCTAGCGCGCGAAATCGATGGCGCGAATTTCCCTAATGACATTGACTTTGATCTCACCTGGATACTGAACTTTGCTCTCAATCTCTTGCGCGATCTCTTTGGCAAGAAGCACGGCTTCATCATCATTGATCAATTTAGCATTGGCAATGACACGGATTTCACGACCCGCATTGATCGCATACACTTGTTTAATTCCCGATTTACTTTTCGCAATCTCTTCAATATCTTGTACGCGTTTTAAGAAGCTCTCAAGCACTTCTCTCCTTGCTCCTGGGCGAGCAGCGGAAAGGGTATCGGCAGCACACACAGCAGCAGATTCAACCGAAGTGGGCTCTTCATGTCCGTGGTGCGCAAAGATCGCATTGATAACCACATCGTGCTCTTTATAACGACGACAAATCTCAGCACCCAAATCAACGTGGCTACCGGCTGTTTCGTGTGTCAAGGCTTTACCGATGTCGTGGAGAATGCCTGCACGACGAGCAAGCAGAACATCACCACCCGTTTCAGCAGCAATAATACCTGCTAAGTGTGCGACTTCCAGTGAATGACCCAGTGCATTTTGACCGTAACTCGCTCTAAATTTAAGACGACCGATGAGTTTCACAAGCTCAGGATGCACTTTCGTAAGACCTAGATCAATGACGATATTTTCGCCCTCTTCCATCAAACTTTGGTCAAACTCATCTTTCACTTTCTCATAAATACCCTCAATGCGCGCAGGCTGGATACGTCCATCTTGCACCAAAAGCTCAATGACTTTGGTTGCAATCGCACGACGGTAAAGGTTAAAGCTACTTAAGATGATCGCATTGGGTGTGTCATCGATGATGATGTCAACGCCTAAAAGCATCTCAAGGGTTTTGATATTACGACCCTCTTTACCGATGATGCGACCTTTGAGCTCATCGTCTTTTATATTGACAACGTTTATCAGACGCTCTGCCGCAAATTCTCCTGCAAAACGGGTCGTTGCTTGCGCTAAAATGTAATTCACACGACGTTTAATATCTTGCTTCGCCTCTTCTTCAAGGCGTCTGACGGTATGGGCAATCTCTGCGCGAGATTGCTCTTCGACTTTGGCTAAAACGATCTCTTTGGCTTCATTTTGAGTAAGCCCTGAGGAGCGCTCTAAAACTAAAAGCGCTTCACTCACTTTCGTGGTGTACTCCTCTTTAAGCTGCACGCCCTCATCAAAAAGTGTATTGGCGCTGTTTTGCAAGAGTTGAAGATCTTCACGATCTTTGGTGATTTTTTTAAGTTCTTCTTTGTAACTACGCTCTTTTTTATCGAGCTCTAGGATTTTATCGGAGTGCTCTTTTTTAAGCGTGATCGTACGATCTTCGTATTTGCGTTTTGCCTCTAATTCTGCCTCTTTAACCTTAATGTTACTGCTACTAAGGATGAGTTCCGCTTCATGTTCAATGGCTT
>DBTO01000044.1:3980-5468 GCA_002307095.1 Sulfurospirillum sp. UBA1314 | reverse complement strand
AGGCGATGCACGCCTCAATACTTTGCGCAGAAGCGACCTTACAGTTTACATGTAAAGGAAGCGCTGAAGCAGTTTTTTCACCAATCGCAATCGCGATATAACTCTCATCCCATACAAAATTTTTCAAAAAACATCGCACGGTTGAAGGGGCTGTAAAAATGAGTTTTGAACCTTTTAATGGAGCACTTGAGTGAGGATACTGCTTGCAGTGTGTCTCATAAACGATGCGCTCTTCTATGGCAATATCGTTTACATGTAAGATCTCAAAAAGTGAGGAGACGACCTCTTTGGCTCTGGGGAAAAAGACCTTTTGCGCTTCTAAGAGTGGAAGGATATTTTTGGCAAAAAGATCGCCGTAGGATTCTTTACATGTAAAGACCAAATTGCCACCCAAATGCTCGATCAAGGAAGCGGTTCCCTCCCCGATGGCATAGGCATTTTTGGCTTTCCACGATGTGCCATTTTGTTCAAGCGCTCTCACACTGTTTTTGGAGGTAAAAATGATCGCATCAAACCCGTCCAAATCAATCGGCGTGGGATCAAATACGATCTCAAAAAGCGGCAGATGCACTACCCCTTCATACGCTTTATCGCTGAAGAGGTAGATCATCGTTTGTTATTCCCATTCAATCGTTGCAGGAGGCTTGGAAGAGATGTCATACACCACGCGGTTAATACCCGCAACTTCGTTGATGATACGCCTACTGATATTTTCCAAAATCGTATGCGGGATGTGTGCAAACGTTGCCGTCATGCCGTCCGTCGCATCGACGATTCTGACACAAATCGTGTTGTCATAGGTTCGATTATCGCCCATAACGCCAACGCTTTTAACGTTTAGAAGTACCGTAAATGCTTGCCATGTTTTTTCATAATAACCAGATGAGCGAAGTTCTTGAAGCATAATGACATCGGCTGCGCGTAACAGTACTAAATCCTCTTTCGTCACTTCACCCATAATGCGAATCGCAAGACCAGGTCCTGGGAAAGGATGGCGAGAGAGCATATCTTTTGGAAGCCCTAACTCAGCACCAAGAATTCTGACCTCATCTTTAAAGATTTCACGCAATGGCTCAATAAGTTCAAAGGTCATCCAATCAGGAAGTCCGCCCACATTGTGATGCGATTTGATCGTTTTTGAAGGGCCTTTAACCGAAACAGACTCAATCACATCGGTGTAGAGTGTCCCTTGGGCTAAAAACTCAATACCATTGTGTTTTTTCGCCTCTTCATCAAAGACTTCAATGAAAGTTGCACCGATGATTTTACGTTTTTGTTCAGGATCGCTGATACCCGCAAGGCGGCTCAAAAATTTCTCACTCGCATCGATGGTAATGAGAGGTACATTGCGACTTTTAAACATCGCTTCGACTTGTTCACGCTCGTGGGCACGTAAAAGTCCATTGTCCACAAACACGGAAACAAGTTGATCGCCAATCGCTTCGGCTAAAAGGGTGGCTACAACAGAGCTATCAACACCACCGCTCA
>DBTO01000044.1:0-3845 GCA_002307095.1 Sulfurospirillum sp. UBA1314 | reverse complement strand
ACATCGCTTCGACTTGTTCACGCTCATGCGCACGTAAAAGTCCATTGTCCACAAACACAGATACCAGTTGATCGCCAATGGCTTCGGCTAAAAGGGTTGCAACCACAGAGCTATCAACGCCACCGCTCACGCCACAAAGCACTTTTTTAGAACCCACTTTTTCGCGAATCTTCGCAATTTGCTCTTTTGCAAAGGAGCCCATATTCCACGTACTCTCACAACCACAAATGTATTTGGCAAAGTTTTTAAGCAGTTTGCTTCCTTGCTCGGAATGAAACACTTCAGGGTGGAACTGAAACGCATAAATATTGCGTTTTTCATCGGCAATCGCTGCATACGGTGAATTTTCACTGTAACCGATTTTTTCAAATCCCTCTGGCAAAGACTCAACCCTATCGCCATGGCTCATCCAGACGATTTGCCCGCACGTCGTATCTTTAAAAATTTTATGATCACTTTCAAATTGCAACTTCGCTTTACCATACTCTTGGTGCGTCGCAGGAATGACACTACCACCAAAGTATTGTGTTAAAAGCTGCATGCCATAACAAATTCCCAAAATCGGGAGCCCCAGTGTGTATACTTTTTCATCAGGATGATATGAATCTTTCGCATACACGGATGCTGGGCCGCCACTTAAAATAATACCTTTAGGGTTGCGTGCTTTAATAGCCTCAATCGTTTCATTGTACGGGACGATCTCACAGTAAACACCGCTCTCACGGAGCTTACGTGCAATCAACTGAGTGTATTGTGACCCAAAATCTAAGACTAAAATAGGGACTTCTTTCATTTACTTCCTTCTGTTAATATAAATCAAGTATTTCAAACTGTAGGTACCAAATTGCAACGGAGAGAATATAACCCGCAAGTACGGTCCATGCGTACTTCATATGCGAACCAAAGGTGTAAACACCTCTCATTTTTCCCATAACGCCCACGCCTGCGGCAGAACCAAAGCTAATCAAACTGCCACCAATTCCAGCGGTCATTGTTACCAGCAACCATTGATCCATGGACATATTTGGATTGGCTTTTAACACGGCACTCATCACAGGAACATTATCCACAATGGCAGAGAGAAATCCTATACCAATGTTAACGGTTGTTGCACCAAAGTTATCATACAATTTTACAGCTAAATCCAAATAACCTAAAAAGTGAAGCCCTCCAACAGCCGCTAAAATACCAAAAAAGAAAAGCAGTGTATCGTGCTCAATTTTCCCGATGGATTTAAAGGTATTGAGCTCTTCATGGTGTCTTCGTTTGAGCTGGTAACTGTAAAGTTTCAAGAGCGAAAGTCCAAAGACCATGCCCCACATCGGTGGGAGTTTAAAGAGTTGTTGACACAGCACCGCTGAAATGATGGTAACAACGCCTAAACCAATAACCACTTTCCCCCCTTTTAAAATGCTAACACGCATTTCCGTTGAGGCATCAAAGTGAGGCTTGTCTGAGGGGACATACAACGACAAAAGCCATGCGGTGAATACCCAACCCAAGAAAGCGGCGGGAAAGAGGTAAAAGAAATCCGCAAAAGGCGCTTTTTCTGCCATCCATGTCATCAGGGTTGTAATATCTCCAAAAGGACTCCATGCGCCACCTGCATTGGCGGCAACAACGATATTAATTGCCCCTGGAACTAAAAACGTTGGCTTATTTTTCTCAATGGTAATCAAAACAGTGGATAAAATTAATGCTGTGGTTAAATTATCGGCTACGGGGCTGATAAAAAAGGCCAATGCCCCCGTAAGCCAAAAAAGTTTTTTATACGAATAGCCTCTGGAGACGAGGTTGTACTTGAGCGTATCAAACACTCTTCGCTCAATCAGTACTTCAATATAGGTCATGGCGACCAATAAGAAGAAGAATATCTCAGCAATTTCTAAAATCAGATGATCAACGCTGTGCGTTAATGCACTGCTGTCTAATCCATTGATCACGTTGTAAATGCCTATCAGAACAAAAATGAATGTTCCCATAAACAGAGCAGGTTTTGCTTTATTGATATGGTAATTCTCTTCAGTTGCGACCATATAATACCCAACGACAAACACAAACAAAGAGACGAAACCGACCCATGTGGTAGTAAGATTTTGACCACTGGAAGCCCAGATACTTGTCACAAAGGCGAATAAGAGTAAAACAATTTTCATAACGTCTTTTCTTCTTTCATATAGTGTGCGCCTAAAGATGTTTTGCGTTTAAGCGCGCTGATAATAATCTCGCGAGAGACAAGCAACCTGAGCTTTAAAAGTCTTCCAATAGGCTGTGTTAGCATCGCTTCCACGCGATTAAGCGACCTGTGTAGTGTCTTTGTTTTGCGAATAATGCCTACGGTGTTCCACATCAAATGACGCAACTCATTTTTAAGTACTTTATCATTTTCTTTCATTAAAACCTCTTCGGTTTCACTAAACGCACAAGGAAGTTTACGATCGTCAAAAGTTGCGATGATCTCTTTGGCAACTCTTGCCGCAAAGACCAAACCCTCCAACAGCGAATTGCTTGCCAGCCTGTTGGCACCATGCACACCCGTGTTTGCACACTCGCCTGCGGCGTAAAGATCGTTTACATGTAAAACATTTCCATGAAGATCGGTTGCAATGCCACCCATCGCATAATGGAAAGCAGGAGAGATGGGAATGCGTTGTTCAGGGACTTTATAGCCAATGTTGGTCATATTAAAATAGATACTCGGGAATCGCTCTTTAAAATGTTCGGGAGAAAAAGCACTCAAGTCTAAATAAACCTCTTTGCCTGTCGCTTGTTTATGTTTAAAAATGGCACGGCTAACAACATCGCGAGGAGCAAGTTCTCCTCTGGGATCGTACTCAAAGACAAAACGTTTACCCTCTTCATCGACCACCATAGCACCCTCGCCGCGCAACGATTCGCTTAAAAGTTGTTTGCGAACGCTATTGCCGAGGACAAAAGCGGTCGGATGAAACTGCATCATCTCCATATCGCGAAGCGCAATGCTGTGGCTGAGGCAGATGCCTTGCATATCGGCACTGATCGTTTTCGCATTGGTGTGATACTCGTAAAGTGAACCCACACCACCGCTAGCGATGACCACTTTTTTGGCGTAAAGATTAAAAATGCGATCGTTATTTGAAACCCGAACACCATAACAGGTACTGTGATCGATCAAAAGGTCGGTCACTTGAGTGTTATATAAAATGGGAAAGGGCAATTGTTGCATTAAAAAAAGGTGAATGTACCGTCCTGTCGCATCGCCACCTGCGTGTAAAATGCGATTCGTACTGTGGGCGGCTTCCTTGGTGTAGAGCAGATTGCCCACGTCATCGGTGTCAAATTGAAATCCCATGTCAATGAGATGTTGAATGGCACGAGGGCCTTCCGAACAGAGCGTTTTTACCGCTTCAAGGTCGCAATGACCGGCTCCTGCTTCTAAAGTATCGTTTACATGTAAAGGAATATCGGCGGCGTCTTTGGCAACAGCAACGCCACCTTGCGCGTAAAAAGTGTTGCATTCCCACGCATAATCTTTGGAGACAATGAGCACACTCAGGGACTTAGGAAGGGCTAAAGCAGCGCTTAGCCCCGCAATGCCTGTGCCAATAATGAGCACATCGTACGATGTTTTCATTTGATCGTTGTGTGAATATTTTTAGGGTATTTGGTTTCGTTATTGTCTTTGTAAATCGGTGGTCCTTTAAAACCACATCCAAAAAGGGCAAAGCCTAAACATGCTATAATGAGAACATGAAAGATTCCAAAAGTATAATTTCTCATCTCGTACAACAACCTTCTATGAAGAAATATGAGCAGATGCGCTGTTACAACAGATTGCTCAGTTTATTACCCAAAAGCTTCACAAG
>DBTO01000043.1:5683-22919 GCA_002307095.1 Sulfurospirillum sp. UBA1314 | reverse complement strand
CGTCTCAACTCTTAGCCGTCATTCTCGCACTTTTTGCGGGGGTGTTACTTATTGAAATTATTTTACAAAATATTTTAGGCACTTCATAAAATGTCATACATTTGTTGCTTTTAAGCGTTAGGATAAATCAAAAATTACCGGAGTTTTGTATGAAAATAGGTCTTTTTATTCCCTGTTTTATGAACGAGTTATACCCTGAAGCCTCCATGGCAACACTCAAAGTGCTGGAAAATTTGGGGTTAGATGTGGAGTATCCACTCGAACAAACCTGTTGTGGGCAAGCCCAAGCCAATACGGGTTGCGCGAAAGAGACGGCTGTTTTAGCAGAACGTTTTTTAAAAATCTTCAAAGACTACGACTACATCGTTGCACCCAGTGGAAGCTGCGTGAGTATGGTTCGCCACAATTACGCTCAGTTTTTAGAAGGACGTGATGGGTTTGAGCGCATGCGCTCGCACACCTTTGAACTCATCGAATTTTTACACGATGTGATCAAACCAACCTCGATGAATGCCTCGTTTGCGCACAAAGTTGGCATTCACAACAGTTGCCATGCGCACAGAGAGCTTGGAATGGCGAGCATGAGTGAGAAAAATGTACCCGAATTTTCCAAAATTAAAAATTTACTCGACAAAGTGGAAGGCATCAGTTACTCAGAACTTACCCGAAAGGATGAGTGTTGTGGCTTTGGCGGTACGTTTTCGGTGAGTGAAGAGGCGATGAGTGTGGCGATGGGAAGAGCGCGTTTGCAAGACCATTTGGATGCTGGCAGTGAGTACATCACGGGGGTAGATATGTCCTGTTTGATGCACATGCAAGGCGTGATCGATCGCGAAAAAATGCCGCTTAAAACGATCTATATCGCCCAAATTTTAGCAGGAGATGCCCAATGAGTCACAATCACTCTGAACTAGCCGATAAATTTGCGAGCAACGTTGAGCGTATGAAATGGCACGACAAAGCATTGTGGTTTGTTCGTGTCAAGCGCGACAATCAAGCCAAAAGTTTGGACGAGTGGGAAGAGCTTCGCAACACTGCCGATAAAATCAAATCCCACACACTGGCGCATTTAGATGAATATCTTGAACAGTTTGAAAAAAATGCCTTAGCACGGGGCATTCGCGTGCATTGGGCGAAAGATGCGAAAGAGCACAACGAGATCGTTTTAGATTTATTGCGTTCTCACAATGCTAAGATGATCGTCAAAAGCAAATCCATGCTCACCGAAGAGTGCCATCTGAATCCTTACTTGGAAGAACACGGCATCGAAGTGGTCGACACAGACTTGGGTGAACGCATCGTACAACTGCGCAATGAGCCACCTTCGCACATCGTTCTTCCAGCGATTCACCTCAAAAAAGAGGACGTTGGAACGACGTTTGAAAAATTTTTAAACACCCAAAAAGGCAATTCCGATCCGACATACCTAACGCGCGCCGCACGGGCGCATTTGCGTGAAAAATTTGTGAGTGCCGATGCGGCAATGACCGGTGTCAACTTTGCCATCGCCGAAACAGGCGGCATCGTGGTTTGCACCAACGAGGGCAATGCCGACTTGGGTGCAAGTCTGCCGAAGCTTCATATCGCGTGTATGGGCATTGAGAAGATCATCCCTCGCTTGAAAGATCTCAGCATCTTTACGCGCCTTTTAGCCAGAAGTGCCACGGGTCAGCCTGTTACCACGTACACATCGCATTACCATGGCGCTGTGGAAGGTGGTGAAATGCACGTGGTCATCGTGGACAATGGAAGAACTAAAATCCTTGCCGATAAACGTTACGTCAAATCGCTTCAGTGCATTCGCTGTGGTGCGTGTTTGAACACATGCCCCATTTATCGAAGAAGCGGCGGATACAGTTACGGTTACGTCATTCCAGGACCGATTGGTTCAACGCTGGCTCCAAGTCGTGATCTTAAAAAATACTACAGCTTGCCGTTTGCCTGCTCTCTGTGTTTTTCATGCTCCAACGTCTGCCCTGTCAAAGTAGATTTGGCTGATCAGCTCTACTTAAAGCGCCAAGATGTGGTCGATGCGGGGTATCTAAGTCCTGTCAAACACAATGCTTTGAAGATGGCGACATGGCTGATGTGCCGTCCAAAACTGATGGACTTTGCAGGCTTTATGGCGCGTAAAATGGTACCACTTTTGCCGCGCGCACTGGTTTATTCAAAATTCAATCTGTGGGGCAAAAATAGAGAGTTGCCACCGTTCCCCAAAAACAGTTTTAAAGAACTTTACAAAGCAAAAAAGGGTATCAAATGAGTTCACGCGAAGCCATTTTAAATGCAATCAAAGAGGCAAAACCTCTCAACAATGAAAGTGCCCTTCCTGAGGTCAACATTTTGCATACGACGTATGACGATTTAGATGCAAAATTTGCAACAACCCTTGCAGGTGTGGGTGGAAATGCCGTTCATTTGGACTCTTTAACCGCGGTCGACAGCTACATTAAAGAGCATTACAAAGAAGCAACCGTCATTGTCTCAACCGTGGAAGGCTTGTCAACAAACACCAAAGAGTTAGGTGCAACGGATGATCCGCATACGCTTAAAGATGTGGATTTGGCGATCATCAAAGGTGAATTTGCGGTGGCAGAAAATGGTGCCGTGTGGATCAAAGAAGCCGATGCTAGGCACCGAGCGCTTTATTTTATCACTCAAAAATTGATGATCATCGTCCCAAAAGGTGAAATCGTTCACAGCATGCACGAAGCGTATACGAGGGTGAATTTTGGCGATAAAGATGTGTTTGGTCTTTTCATCAGTGGCCCTTCCAAAACCGCTGACATCGAACAATCCCTTGTCATCGGAGCCCATGGCGCCACTGAGGCGTGTGTGGTGTTCCTCTAAGACAATCCATCAACTCTGAGGTTAATCGCCTCAGAGTCTCATATTAACTGCTCTGTTTTAATAATCCGCCTGTGAGGCTTGAAGAGAGTGATTTGATGTAGTTTTTGTAGAGTTTTTTGGTAAGTTCTTCGGAGCCTGAGGTTGCTTCATTTTCGCTTTTATCTAACTCATGGATAAATGTTTCCACTAAATCAGTTCCAGTGTTTTCATCGGTGGAAGATGTTGTCTCTTCCGTTGAGGCGGTGGGATTTGCGGCATTTGTTAAGCTCGTGTAAATGTCGTTCAAGTATTCAGAAAATTTGCTAAGCCCTGCCGATAGCTCGCCATTGGAGCTGTAAATTTCTTGAAATTTACTCAGAACGTTATTAAGGGAATCCATATCATAGGTAACAGAAAAATTCTTAATAGAAGCTACAGCTGCACCAAAATCAATATCTGCGGAATAATTTGATTTTACGATCCCTAAAACGCATTTAAGAGTATCTTCATCGGTTCCTTCATCAAGCATCTTATCTGTGGTTTGGCTCACTGCTTCTTTAAGCGTTGAAGAGGCACTTTCAGGCAAAATGACAACGCCTATTCCAATGCCTGAATCTTGGGCTGATTTAAGCTCAGGAATATTCTCTATAATTTTATTGAGATAATCATCTAAGCTAGAATCATATGTTTCATTCGCCAACTCTTGTCCTGAAGCAAGCGCTTCACTCTCTTTGAGCGTTTGATTTGCATAGTAATCGTTTTGGATATAAAGTGTATAACTTACACCACTATCATGCACATACATTTTTTGCCCCTTCAAAATCATACTTTGAGACCAAAAATATGAAAGCAAAAAATATACCGCCATAGCAAAAAATGTTTACATGTAAACCCTAAAGCAATCTCTCTTTTACGCGAAAGTGTGGTAGCTGCGAGACGATGATGCCTCCAAAAATGACGAAGCTTGCCATCATCTCTGTTTGGCTTAACACTTCGCCTAAGAAAATATACGCGAGAAGAACCGTGAAAACGGGAATGAGGTTGACAAAGACGGAGGCGCGTGAGGCTTCGATGCGGCTTAACGCTAGGTTAAACATGCCATATCCTCCAAGCGTCACGATGACGCCCAAATAACACAACCATCCGAGCGCTTCCCATGAGAGATTGATCGGCACACCCCATGATTCCCAAACAGCTAATGGAAAGAAGAAGAGCGTTCCCACAAACGCTTGAACGGCCGTGAGGAAGAGGGCGGAGAATCGTTGGCTGAGGTAACGAACCGAGATGGCGTACCATGTTCCACAGATCATCGCACAAAATTCTAAGAAATTGCCTAAAAGGGGATTGCTTGCATGTTCACTGCTTTGTGCGCCAAGACTTAGCCAAACAGCACCTGCTACGGCTAGGATGGAGCCTACAACGATGCGTTTGCTCAGGTACTCTTTGAGCACGAAACTTGCGGCAATTGCGGTCATGAGTGGCATCATCGAGGTGATCATGCCTGCTTGGGACGCAGTGGTGAGCTGCAAAGCTTTGGCTTCAAAAATGAAATAGAGACACGGTTCAAAAAACGTCAACAGTAAGATGTACTTCACATCTTTTTTGGTAAATTCTAGCTTGGAAAATTGCTTGATAAAATAGACAAAACAGAGGCTCGCAATTGCCATACGACCGAACATCGCGCTCATGGGTCCTAGCACACCAAGGACGGCTTTAAGGGCGATAAAAGAGCTTGCCCACGTGAGCATAGCGATGAGTAAAAATACAATGCCTATCAAATCAATACGTTCTTGCTTCATTCCGTAATCTCTTTTTGAAAAAGTGTGTGCCATTGTATCTTTTGTTTGCTAAAACCAGTGGTCATGCGCTACAATGAAACCATGGAACTCTTTAACTTACGCAATCTCATTTTTGTTATTTTGCTGATCGTTGGTATCAACTACTATAAAAGTAGCCAAGAGATCAATACTCAAAGCCTCTCTTTACCCCTTGATACCAAAATACTTGCCTTTGGTGATAGCCTTACCTACGGTTATGGCGTCACACGCGACAAAAATTACCCAACGGTCTTGGGAGATCTTTTACATGTAAACGTCATCAATGAAGGGGTGAATGGAGAACTGAGTGAGCAAGGTCTCGCCAGGCTCGCCTCTGTTTTAACACGCCATAAGCCCGACATCTTGGTACTGTGCCATGGTGGTAATGATATTTTGCGCAAAAAAGATTTGACGCAAACGAAAAACAATCTCACTGAAATGATCAAGTTAGCAAAAGAGAAGGGCGTTTATGTCCTTTTAGTCGGCGTTCCGACCTTTGACATCTTAACGTTTAACGTGCCTTCGTTTTACTATGAAGTCGCGAAAGAAAACGGCATCGAGATAGAAGATAGCAGTCTTAAAAAAGTGATGGATGGCGAAAATCTTAAATCCGACCAAGTCCATCCCAATGCTGAAGGCTACGAGCTGATGGCGAAAAACATCGCTAAAATACTCAGCGAAGAGTACCACCCCTCAGCGAAATCGTTTTAGAATCCCCTTTAAATACTCCTCTGCCAATGTCGCGATCTCCTCGTCTGTAAGGGTGATCGGCTCGGTTTGAGAGGGAATGTTATTGAGCAGGACAGAGAGTTGTGTGCAGGTTTTAAACAGCTCCTCAGGGCTCATCGAGATCATGACATGTAAAACATCGTTGGGGAGATTTTTGGGTTCTAATTGATGCAGGGCGGTAATATTGGCTAAAAATGTTTCGATCGTCGGATGCAAAAGTCTTTCCTTATTTTTTGTGTGCAATTATGCCACATTCTTTGTTTATCTGCTTCACTAATCTTTACATGTAAGCATTTTTTGGCTCGCTTAGCGTTACAATCAAAACTACTCTCATTAAGGGGCTTGGCATGAGCATGCACGATCTTGAGGCGTTTTTGCGCTCCATTCATCCGTTTCAACTGCTTTCAAAAACCGAGATGGCGAAAGCCATTGGCGCGATGAACATTGCTTACTACAAAAAAGAGACACTGCTGCTTTCTCCTTCAAAACCCTCTGAGTTTTTGTACATCATCATCAAGGGTGAAGTGGGCGAGTTCAATGAAGAGGAGCTGCTTAAAGTCTACAGTACATCCAACTCGTTTGATGCAGACGCGCTCATCTACGCCAAAAGTGAGAACAGTTTTAAAGTGCTTGAAGAGCTCATCTGTTATGAGCTTAAGAAAGAAGATTTTCTCACATTATTAGACTCAAACACCGCATTTAAAGCCTATTTCATTCAAGATCTTGCCAATAAAATCCAATCCGCCAAAGCCAAAGAATATACCACAGAGCTCTCAGGGTTTATGATGGCGCGCGTGCAGGACAGCTATTTGCATGAGCCAACGATTGTGGAAAAAGAGTGTTCTATCATGGAAGCACTTTCTCAGATGGAAGCAAAAAAAAGCAGCTGCATCATCGTGCGAAATGGTGATGGGTACGAGTATGGCATCGTCACCGACAGCATCGTGCGACATCACGTGCTCTTAAACGAATACGACAAACACGCCGCGATTGGTCCCATTGCCCTTCATCCCATCATTACTATCGAAGCCGATGACTACCTTTTTAACGCACTTCTGGCTTTTACAAAACACTCGATTAAGCGGCTCATCGTCACGCGCGATGGTGAGATCATCGGCATATTGGAGCAACTCGATCTTCTTAGTTACTTTGCCAATCACACCTATCTTGTCGCCGTTCAGATTCGCAAAGCGACTACGATTGACGAGCTGAAACAAGCCAGTTTTGATCTGATTAGCATCGTGAAAAAGTTACATGTAAAAGGGACAAAGGTTGACTATATCGCGAAATTGATCTCCGAAATTAACGAAAAAATTTACGAAAAACTCTACGCGATGATCGTCCCTGAGGAGCTTGCTAAAAAAGCCTGTTTGGTGGTCATGGGCAGTGAAGGGCGCAAAGAACAGTTGCTCAAAACCGACCAAGACAATGCGCTTATCATCGATGATAGCATGGATGCAAGCTTGTATACGCCGTACATGCAGCGCTTCACGCAAACGCTCATTGAGTTTGGCTTTCCGCGCTGTGAGGGTAACATCATGGTTTCAAATCCGTATTGGTGCAAACATATGAGTGCGTATCGCAAAGAGATCGTGCGGTGGTTTGACGCTCCAAGCATGGAAGATGTGATGAACCTTGCGATCTTTTTTGACGCAATTCGCGTGGCGGGCGATGCGTCGATGCTACGTCACCTCAAAGAAGAGGTGTTTGAACATGTCGAGGAGCAAAGCCCTTTTTTAGCCAATTTTGCTAAAGCTGCTATCGCATTTGAAACGCCCATCGGTATTTTCACCAATCTGATCGCGCAAGATAATCGCATCGATGTGAAAAAAGGGGGCATTTTCCCCATCGTTCAAGGCATTCGAGCCCTTGCGTTGGAGCATAAAATTGAGCCGACCGACACGGTAACGCGCATCAAAAAGCTTGCAAAATTGGACGTACTCGACGCAGATTTTGCAGGTGCGCTCATCGAAGCACTCGATACCCTTTTAAATTTACGCCTTAAAGAGCGTTTAGGGCGAGGCGAAGAGAAAGGGCTCGACAACTTTGTCAACATCGAAAACCTGAACCAGTTGGAACTCGAACTGCTCAAAGACAGCTTCAAAATCGTCAATAAATTTAAGAAGTTTTTGACGCATCATTTTAAACTTTCGATGGTAAGCTAACATGTTCGCCTCTTTTTTTGCCAAACGCAATGCCAGAAAGCTCAATGATGAGCAGTACCGTTTTTTATTTGAAGAAGCACCTTTGGATGAAGTCGTGGTATTTGACACCGAAACCACAGGGCTGAACCCCAAAAAAGATGAGATTCTCTCCATTGGCGCGATAAAGCTCAAAGGCAATAAAATCTTAATGTCCCAAAAGTTCGAGCTCTTTGTCAAGCCCACACGCGAGATTAATGAACAGAGCATCAAGATTCATCAAATTCGCAATGTGGATCTGGAAAATGGATGCGAAGCACGCGAAGCCATCACGCAGTTTTTACACTTCATAGGCGCCCGCCCACTGGTCGGCTACTACCTCGAATTTGACATAAAAATGATCAACAAATACGTCAAACCCTATCTTGGAATCAGTTTACCAAACGCCCAAATCGAAGTCTCAGGACTCTATCACGATAAAAAGATCAAGTTCATCCCCGATGGCGTCATCGACCTGCGTTTTGATGTGATGATGAACGACCTAGGCTTGCCTATCTTTGGGAAGCATGACGCGCTCAATGATGCTGTTATGACGGCGATGATGTATATTAAATTGCAAAATATTGGGAAGGTGTAGGGAGTTTTTTGCTTTACATGTAAAAGTTAAAAAGTTGGTTTTCTTTTTCTTCTTTTTGTGGCTAAAAGAAAATGCTCTATATCTACGATATTTGTTTTGATATAATCAAAAAAAATTAGGTTGATTAATGGTTGAAAAAATAACACATGTAAAAAACCCTTTGACAATTATTGCAATTTTTGCTGGGTTGGCAGAAGTATTTAGTACAGCAGTTACACCATTTTTATCTGTTGAAATTCAATATATTTTTATTTGGTTCTTAGTTAGTTTTCCATTGATATTAATAGGATTATTTTTTATAACTTTGAATTTTAATCACAAAGTATTATATGCTCCATCAGATTATAAAGATGAACAACATTTTATAAGTATTTTACGTCCAGCAACAAAACAAGAAAAAGAAAATAAATTGAAAGAAGAAATTCAGGAAGATATTGAAATAAATACAATAGAAGAAATACAAGAAGAAGTTTCTGAATGTATAGCGGAAGAGATACAAAAACGAATAGAAGAACAAAACTTTGGTATCAAGTATAGACATTATAAAGTTGCAGAAAAAGCTGTTTTAAATAAGATACAAAAAGAAAAAAATATAGATATTCACAAGCAAGTTTCTTTTGATTATAGCAATGGAAGTACAATGTTTGATGGTATCAGTTACAAGGGGCAAATGTTAAATATTTATGAAGTTAAAATACTTAATGACAATATTCAATATAAGGAAATAATTGATAATCTTATTCACAGGTTAAGTACTTTTATTAAATTAAGTAAATTTGATGCAAAAAATATAAAACTAGATATTGTTTTTTTATATGATAGACAAATGAAAAATATAGAAATAATGAAGAAGCAAATTATCATATTTGTCAAAGACATAGAAAAAACATTTGAAATTGAAGTGAGCTTTTATAATTTAGAAACAATAATGAAAGAAATAAAAACACAAAAAATAGAGCCAAAGGATTGACTTTGAATTTAGTAAACCACGAGAGGAAAATCCCCTCGTGTTAAAGCTTAACGCGCTAAATGCACCGCTTTTATCATATTGGCAAGTGCGGCTTTGGTTTCACTCCAACCTCTGGTTTTCAACCCACAATCAGGGTTGATCCAGAGTTGCTCTTTAGGGAGCACGTGCAAGAAGGCTTTGATCTGTTCGCTCATCTCTTCCACGCTCGGGACACGAGGGGAATGGATGTCGTAGACACCGGGTCCAATTTGGGCTTTGTAGCCCACTTTTTGGAAGACTTTGAGCAGTTTATTGCCACTGCGTGAGGTCTCGATGGTGATGACATCGGCGTCCATTCGCTCGATGGTGTCGATGATGTCGTTAAAGTTACTGTAACACATGTGGGTATGAATTTGGGTTTGATCCCATGCGGTTCCTACAGATGCTTTAAAGCTCTCGACGGCCCATTTTTCATAAGTTTTGATCTTCTCCACACGCAGAGGATAACCCTCTTTAAACGCTGCTTCATCGACTTGGATGATCTTGATGTCGTGACGTTGAAGCTCATCGACCTCTTCGGCGATGGCATTTGCAACCTCAAAAGCGACTTCACTTTTAGGAATGTCATCGCGCACAAATGACCAGTTGAGAATCGTCACAGGTCCTGTGAGCATGCCTTTCATTGGCTTCTCGCTCAAGCTTTGCGCGTAAACCGTCCAGTCAACGCTGAGGGGTTGTTTGCGACTCACTTTGCCGTATAAAAGCGGTGGCTTAACACATCGGCTTCCGTAGCTTTGCACCCAACCATTTTGACTAAATGCAAAACCTTCTAGCAGTTCGCCAAAGTATTCGACCATGTCATTTCGCTCAAACTCGCCATGCACGAGGACATCTAGCCCTAGTGCTTCTTGAATTTCAACGCACTCTTTGATGGACGCTTTTAACGATGCCTCGTACTGCTCAAGGGAAATCTCACCCTTTTTATAAGCATTTCGTACGGCTCGGGTCTCTTTGGTTTGTGGAAATGAGCCGATAGTCGTCGTTGGAAAAAGCGGTAAGTTCAGCGCTTTTTGTTGTAAGGCAAAACGGGTAGCGTATGCTGATCTTGTGTAAGCGATGCCACTGTTTTTAAGCGACGGAGCTTTTTGAGCGCATGTGCTTGTCGCAGGTTTCTCTTTTTTCTCCCAAAGCGTGTTGATCTGTTCTAACTCTGCTAGTTTTTCAAGGGCAAAGCTCAGGCGATTTTTGACTTCAGGTGCCAATTTTTCTTCAAATTGAGTTGAAAATGGTACATGTAAAAGCGAGCATGAGGTGGAGAGAATGAGTTGCTTCGCATCCATTTTTTCGCTGATTTTCTCAATCAGCTCGTACGTTTTTGAGGCGTTATTTTTCCAGACATTTCGCCCGTCAATCACGCCAGCGATAAGCATTTTATCGTTTACATGTAAAAGTGCTTCAAGGTTCTCTTCTCCATACACAAAATCAAGCCCAATCGCCCAAATAGGGCAATTTCCCAAGATTTCTACCGCTTCATTGGCACGATCAAAATAGGTAACAACGGCAATTTTAAGTGTGTTACTCACCGTGCCTAAACGCTCATACGCGATTTTGAGTAGGCTTAAAAATTTTGGATCTAAGGTTTTGGCAAAGAGTGGCTCATCGAACTGCACGACGATGTTTTCGCCTAGGCTCGCAATGGCTTGAAGGACTTTTTCATACGCTTCAAGAAGATCATCGAAAAGCGAGAAAACATCGCTTCCGTCTATCATATTGCAAAGCGCTAGAAAGGTTAAAGGTCCGACAAGGTTTATTTTCGGATTCACGCCTAGCGCTTTGGCTTCGATGTACTCATCGGCAATTTTGGAAATATCAACGTTAAATGCCATGTGCGCGTGAATCTCGGGAACGATGTAGTGGTAATTGGTGTTAAACCACTTGGTCATCTCCATCGCAGCGCGATACTCGTCCCCTCGCGCCATCGTAAAATAGCGCGCCGTTTTATCTTCGATGCCTTGGAAACGAGGAGGAATGACTCCTAGCATAACGATGGTGTCAAGCATAATGTCGTACAGACTAAAGTCATTGCATGAAATAAAATCAATATGATGCTCTTTTTGGTAGTTCCAATGGCGCTCACGTAAGGTTTTGGCAACGGTTTTGACCTCTTTAAACGAGGAGTTCCCCGCCCAATAAGCCTCTAATGCAAATTTGAGTTCACGTTTTTCCCCAATGCGAGGAAACCCTGTAACGTAGGTTTGTGACATAGTTTTATTCCTTAATATCTTTACAGCTCAAAAAAGGAGTGCTTTTTTGAGAAAATTAAGCCAGCTTCAATGCGTGGCAAAGCGCGTTGGTGAATGGTTGTCATGATAAAGGAAAAAGTGGTGGGTGGATGCCTGATCGGCGGAAGCTAAAATAGCGGCAGTTACAGTTGTTTTTACGTCTTATTTTGGCACGTTTGATGGCTGAGTGAGCGCGCTTTGCAAACAGCCTGCTGCATTTGCACAGTCTGGGGCGGTACGATGAGGCAAATCCGAGAAGGGCAGCGTCAAGCGGTGGCGGATCGTCTTCTACTTCCTCTGGCGCGCAAGTATCGGCAAAGAGTCGGGCGGTGTGCAGTAGGCGTGCATGTTGGCGTTTGGTTTTGTATTCGATAGTCGAAGCTTGAATGGAAGCGAGCCTAAAATAGCCCTTTTTGCCAAAACCCAGAGGCAATCTCACGTGATCCACGTCCTTATATTTGATGGCGGCATTATAGCACATTGGTTTACATGTAAAAACTATTTACCAAAGTGCGATAAAATAGAGCTATCAATTTTTGAAGGAGAAGATCCATGGAAGTGGTAAAAACCGTTGTATTATTGACCTTGATGACGCTTTTGTTTGTCTGGGTTGGTGGCATGATGGGAGGAACGCAGGGGATGATGATGGCACTTGTCTTAGCAGGTGTGATGAACTTTGTGAGCTATTTTTACTCCGATACCTTGGTGCTTCGTCATTACAATGCCGTTGAAGTTTCGCGTGTGCAGGCGAGCGGACTCTATGCTATTGTGGAGCGTTTATGTGCAAAAGCCGAACTTGCGATGCCAAAAGTTTACATCATTCCCGAATCGGTTCCCAACGCTTTTGCAACAGGACGCAATCCTTCTCATGCTGCAGTCGCCGTAACAGAGGGGCTTTTACAGTTTTTGGATGATGAAGAGGTCGAAGCCGTTTTGGCGCATGAGTTAAGTCACGTGAGACATTACGACATTTTGGTGGGAACGATTGCGGCGACCATTGCAGGTGCGATTGGCGTGATCGCCAATATGATGCAATTTGGTGCGATGTTTGGAGGAAGCAGGGAAAACAGACCCAATCCCATCGTGATGATTGCCCTTGCCATCATCTTACCGCTTGCTGCTGCGGTCATTCAGATGGCGATTAGCCGTAACCGCGAATACATGGCAGACGAAGGAGCGGCTCGTCTAACGCGTCATCCTGAGTGGTTGCAAAGCGCGCTCGCAAAGCTTTCAAGCTACAACGCGCAAGGCATGGTGCATGAAGCGACACCTGAGAGTGCGCATATGTTTATCATCAACCCATTTTCGGGCAAAGATATTTCGTTTGCCTCTCTTTTTTCGACGCACCCTTCTACGGAAGATCGGATTGCAAGGTTAGAAGAGTTAAAATTCGAGATACAATAATTTACATGTAAAGGTTAAAAATGAAAAAATCATTGAGTGAAATTCCAAGTACACCGCTTCAAGCAGGTGAGGGTGCGAGTATGCAGATGCTTATCTCTCCTGAGGTTGCCCCTCATTTTGCGATGCGCAAATTTGTCATTAAAAAAGAGGGTTTTATGCCTTTTCACACCAATACAGTCGAGCATGAGCAGTATATTTTAAAAGGCAAAGCACGCGTTCAATTGGGCGAAGAGAGTTTTATCGCGGTGAAAGATGACATCATCTTTGTGCCAGCAGGTGTGCCGCACTCATACCATGTGATTGGCGATGAAGATTATGAATTTTTATGTTTGGTTCCCAATAGCACTGACACAATTGAGATGGTGAAAGCCACACCACGTTGTGAGTGTGGTTGTTAAGAAGCCTTTTTAAGGCTTCTCTTATGCACGACGCAGTTGCCCTAAATACGCATACCCTTCTTCCCATGACCCAATGTCACTAAAGCTGTTGATATGCCCTTTATCGCCGACATTGACCAATGCGCTTCCCCACGCTTTGGCTAAGCCTTGTGCGTAACCAAGACTTGCGTAAGGATCGTTGGTGCTGGCAATGATGATGCTTGGAAAATCGAACAAGCCCATCGGTGTGGTTTCAAACCCTTCGACACTGCTTGGAAAAACGTCTGAGTTTGGATCGGGTGGTGCGACAAGTAGCGCTCCTTTGATGGAAGAGTGCATTTTTTGCGCGTCCCAATGGGCAATGACCAAGCATGCAAGGCTGTGCGCAACAAGGACAACCTCTTCGCCTGCTTGGGCGACCTCTTCTTCAAGTTTTTCGATCCACTCTTTGCAAATAGGATGATCCCAATCCCTTTGAATCACACGTTTAAAATCAGGATTTTCTCTCTCCCAAAACGTTTGCCAATGCTCGTCTCCGGAGCCTTGATACCCTGGTAATATAAGCACAGATGTTGCCATAAATCCCTCATTTGATCAAATTAAAGAACTATTGTAGTCTAGCCTCACTTAATTAAGAGCGAGTAGGCTATGATAATGGCAAAAAATAAGGAGTTTTCATGCGCATTTTTGCTCAACAAACGGCGATGTTACTCGTGGATGTTCAAGAGCGTCTTTTTGGGCATATTGAAGGACACGCATCCATTGAAAAGCATCTTTTGGTACTGCTTCAAGGGCTTCAAAGCTTAGACATTCCCATTGTTTGCAATCAGCAATACACCAAAGGATTGGGTGAGACGATAGAGAGTATTCGCACCCTTTTGGGCGAAGTTGAGATTTATGAAAAACGTACCTTCAGCTGTTGTCAAAATCCAGATGTGATGGAAGCGCTCAAAGCTTTACATGTAAAGCGTGTCATCGTCGCTGGTGTGGAGAGTCATGTGTGTGTCTTACAAAGCGTGCTCGATCTTGTAGACGCAGGATTTGAAGTGATTGTTTGTGCCGATGCCATGGGTTCTCGCAAAGCCAAAGACCATGACCTTGCGCTCCTGCGTATGAGCCAAGAAGGAGCGCGTGTGGGCTCGGTGGAATCCTTGCTGTTTGAGCTCTTGCGCAGTGCCGATCATGCGCAGTTTAAGACGATCAGTAACTTAGTTAAAGCGCTCTAAACGTTTACATGTAAAGAAGTTTAGGACTTCTTTACATAGTATGAGAGGCGATGGTCAGTGTGTTTGGTAAAATGGTTGTTCTCAGGAATAATATCCGCATGCCCTAAAAAGAGTTTGCCCTCAGGTTTGAGAAGCGTGGCAAAACGCTCGATGGTTTTTAGGCGAAAATCGTCATCAAAATAGATCAGCATATTGCGTGAGAAGATGATGTCAAATTTTCCTAAAGAGAGAAATTCGTGCTCAAAAATATTGACTTTGGTGAATGAAACAGAGCTGAAATACTCTTTTTTAACACGAAAATAGCGCTCTTCGTGTGTAAAAAATTTCTCTTTCAAACGCGCTTCTAATTTATGCAAAGAGCGCTCGGAGAAGAGCCCTTTTTGCGCTTTTTCAATCGCTTCAGAGTTGATGTCAATGCCTGTGATGCTAAATTCCCTAGGTTCTCTCTTTCGTTCTTGCAACATCATGGACAGCGAATAGACCTCTTCGCCCGAAGCGCAGGGTGCACAGAGAATCTTGACATTGGGAATGGTGAGGGCAAAATTAATCGCCATATCAAGTTGGGCTTCTTCACGGTAGAAGTAGGTTTCATTGACAGTGACCAGATCGATGAGATCTTGCCTAAGGCTTTTGTCGCTTTGCAACGCTTCAAAGAGTTTGCGAAAACTGTAGATCTCTTTACGTTCACAAAAGAGGCGCAGTTTGGTTTCGATGACGCTGTTTTTAGCAAACAGATCCACACCAATCTCACGTTTGATGTAGTGCAAAAGATCGTGAAGTCCAAAGGTATTGAACTCTTGTGGGGCTGAAACTTCGTGTTTTAGTGCAATTTCAGGCTCTTTTTTCTTGTTAAAAAACCACATCAAGACGCTCCAAAGGTTTTAATGATTTGTACGATTTCATCCAAGGCAAACGAGGCAATATTGGGATTAATTTCCACGGCACGCTTGGGCATACCGTAAACTATAGCACTTTTTTCACTCTCTGCGATACAGTGTGCCCCATGTTTTTGCAATTCACTGAGTCCATTGGCACCATCATGCCCAATTCCTGTGAGCAACACCGCTAAAATCTCAGCGTGCCCAATACACTCAACCGCCGAAGAAAAAAGCGAATCAATGCTCGGATTGTACGGTGTTTCACCCTCATCTATAGGCTCAATGCGCGTACAATCGGCTTGCTTGAGGCGGCAATTTTGAGGACAGATATAGACATGCGACGCATGCAAGTTCATTCGCGCATCCACCGCGTGGACGGGTAGGTGTAACTCATTTTGAAATTGACTGATGAAACTAGGAATAAAGGTCGCATTCATATGCTGCGCAATAATAATCGCTCCATTGTACGTTGAGGGAATCACCGATAAAATCTTTTTTAAATGACCAGGGCCTCCAGTAGAGGCTCCGATCAAGACAATTTTGGGTTTCATTGATCTCCACGTTTGGTGTCGTCAATCATCCAGTAAAGGTTCATACGAACCCCTGCGCCACTGGCACCAAACTGGTTGTATCCCCACGCTTTTTCGATGTAAGCAGGCCCTGCGATGTCCAGATGAAGCCATTTGTCTTTATGCGCTTCTTCGATGAAATTATCTAAAAACAGACCCGCAGTGATCGCGCCACCGTAACGACTCGTGCTGATATTGGACATATCTGCCACGGAGCTTTTGAGAAGCTTTTTAAGGTATTTGTTAAAGGGAAGAGAGCCACTGAGTTCACCACTCGCCGTTGAGGCTTTAAGCATCGAGTGTTTGAGTTCACTGCTGTGTCCCATAATGCCGGTGGTGTACTCACCAAGGGCGACCACGCACGCACCCGTTAGCGTTGCCATATCGACCAAAAGATCGGGGCCCAGCTCTTGGGCATAACATAAACAATCCGCGAGCACCAAACGTCCCTCAGCATCGGTGTTACGTACTTCGATGGTTTTACCGTTTTTTGCCACTAAAACATCATCGGGTTTATAGGCATTGCCTCCGATCATATTTTCCGTTGCGCCAATGATCGCATGAATTTCATACGGAAGCGCTAAGGTTGCAGCACCCTTTAAGATCGCCATCACAGCAGCAGCACCGCTTTTATCGGCTTTCATGGTTACCATATGCTCACTCGGTTTGAGGCTCAATCCACCGCTATCGTAGGTTAATCCTTTACCCACATAGACCAGACGTTTTTTCGCATTTTCAGGTTTGTAGGTCAGATGAATTAAGCGAGGAGGGTGCACGCTTGCACGATTCACTGCAAGGAACGCATTCATCCCTTGCTCTTTTAAAAAGGTCTCATCCATCACTTTACATGTAACATTGGGAATTGAGGTTAATGTCTGCGCCATCTCAGCAAGAGCAATCGGTGTCATGTCTTCAGGGGTTGCATTGACGATGGCTTTGGCAAAGTTGGTTGCTTCTGCCACAATGGTCGCCGCACGAAGTGCTTTGGTCGCGGTTTCAAGGGAGAGATCAACCCTGCTACAATCTTCCAAGCAGATCGTAATCGTTTCAAGTTTTGAAGGCTCTTTTTTACTTTTGTAGGTATCAAACGTGTAGCTACCAAGAATAAATCCCTCGACCAACGCTTTGATATTAATGCCAGGGCAATCGTTTGAATAAGTTCCAATGGCAACGGTTCTGACGTTGGTCTTTTTAAGCGCTTCGAGGGCTTTAGAAGCAGCCAAACGAATCTCATCCGCATCGAGTGAATCGCAGCCAACATAGAGTGTTTTACTCTCACCCACAAAAAGGCTCTCTTCGCTTTCGCCTTTAAAACCTAAAAATTCTAAGGTCTCTTTATCTTTGATCCACGCGTGGTTTAGGTCTTTATTGATAACAAAGACGATTTTAGCATCGCTT
>DBTO01000043.1:0-5439 GCA_002307095.1 Sulfurospirillum sp. UBA1314 | reverse complement strand
AACAAAGACGATTTTAGCATCGCTTATTGCTTCATGAAGCTTTTGATTTTTGAGTTCTATTTGCATGTTTTTCCTTAAATGTCTTATCGGTTACTTTGTGAAAATAATAGGAGATGCCCCCAGCAATCATCGCTGCGAGTGGAATGGCAAAATACCAATGCTCCTTCGCCCAATGAATCACGACAAGGATCTCTTGACCAAAGTACCATGTTGGAACAATAGTCAATGCCGCCCAAAACCATGCTGAAATAATATTGATAAGTGCAAACATTTTGCCACTGTACCTCGTGAGTCCTATGGAGATAGGAATGACGGTGCGAAGACCATAAAGGTAGCGTTGTACAAAGATAATCGGCCAGCCATGTTTTTTGAGAAGAAGGTGCGCAAGGGCGAGTTTGCGACGTTGCCCTTTCAGTTTTTTGTGAACAAATTTTTTGTTGAAACGACCAATGTAAAAATAGACCTGATCGCCTGCAAAACCACCCAGTCCCGCAACAAAAATAGCAATAAAAAGGTTCATATCGCCCGTGTGTGTCAGAAGCCCTGCCATCACAAGACCCATCTCTCCTTCTAGCATTCCCCAAAAGAAGAGAATGATATAACCATACGCTTTCATCAAATAGAGAAATTTATTCTCCAACCCTTGAACGGGTGCCATGTACAAAACATACGCAAGGACGGAGAGAATACTCACCATAAAAAGGGTGAAAAGTTTGCCTGAGTGTTTGTTCATAAAGTCACTCATACTCTCATCCTATGTTCAAAATAGATTTTGCTTGCACCATATCTTTATCTCCACGACCGGAGAGATTGACGATAATCACTCTGTTTTTGATCTCATCTTTAGGGATTTTTTTCAGATACGCAACCGCATGCGCACTCTCAAAGGCAGGAATAATACCTTCTTTGCGACTCAACCATACAAAAGCGTCGAGTGCTTCTTGATCGGTGATATTATCGTAGTGTACCACACCTTGCTCTTTCAGATACGCGTGTTCAGGTCCAATACCCGGATAATCCAGACCTGCGGAAATGGAGTGGGCTTCGAGGATTTGTCCATCGTCATCTTGAAGCAGATAGCTCATCTGCCCGTGCAATACGCCTGGGCTTCCTTTAGCAAGCGAACAGCCGTGTTTATCGGTTTCGATGCCATGACCTCCGGCTTCAATGCCCACGCACTTAACCCCTTCATCGCCTAAAAAGTGGCTAAAAATGCCCATCGCATTGCTGCCACCACCAATACAGGCGATGACCATATCGGGAAGGCGTTTCTCTTTAACGAGAATTTGAGCCTTCGCTTCATAGCCGATGATGGCTTGAAAGTCACGCACCATCATAGGATAAGGGTGAGGCCCTGCTACGGTTCCGATGATGTAAAAGGTATCACGCGCATGGGTTACCCAGTAGCGAATTGCTTCATTCATCGCATCTTTTAAAGTTTTACTGCCACTTTTGACCGCGTGGACTTTGGCTCCCAAAAGTTTCATACGAAAGACATTGAGCTCTTGACGTTCGACATCTTTTTCGCCCATAAACACTTCGCATTCCAGTCCTAAAAGGGCTGCAACTGTGGCTGTTGCTACGCCATGTTGTCCTGCTCCCGTTTCTGCGATAACACGTTTTTTGCCCATTTTTTTAGCGATCAAGCCTTGCACAATGGTGTTGTTGATCTTGTGTGCGCCCGTGTGGTTCAGGTCTTCACGTTTAAGATAGACTTTGGCACCCAACTCTTGAGAGATATTTTTAGCATAATAAAGCGCTGAAGGACGTCCGACATAATCTTTCATGTAGTGTTCGACTTCGCTCCAGAAATTTTCATTGAAACGAAGGGTTTGGTACTCTTTTTCTAGCTCTAAAAGAACAGGCATCAAGGTTTCAGGAACAAAGCGTCCTCCAAAGATACCAAAGTGTCCATTGTAGTCAGGGTCAAATTTTGAGGCTCTTGGAATGTACATTAGAGCACCTCTAAAACAGAGTAAACCGAGGTCGTTTTTTTGATGTCAAGATCGCCTTGTAAAAAGGTAAGATTGATCACAAAACAGGCTTCGATACACTCAGCACCTGCTTTATTGATGAGATTGACCGCAGCCGTCGCCGTGCCTCCTGTTGCGATCAAGTCGTCGATCAACAATACTTTTGGTTTTGGCTTTCCAGCTCCTGTAAACGCATCAATGTGAATGGAAACGGCATCGACGCCGTATTCGAGTGAGTATTTTTCACTGATGGTCGTGTAGGGAAGTTTGCCCGGTTTTCGAATGGGCACAAAACGGGTTCTAAGGCGTGCCGCAAGCGCAGATCCGAAGATGAAACCACGGCTTTCAATGCCTGCGATGTAATCAATTTCGACATCTGAATAGCGCTCAACCAAATGATCCATCAAAAGATGAAACGCTTTTGTATCGCCTAAGAGGGTCGTAATATCTTTAAATTTAATGCCTGGTTTGGGGAAATCTTCGATCTCTCGAATCGAATTTGAAAGATACGTTTTATCTGCTTCACTTAAATGACTCATTGAAAACCTTTTAGAATTTTAGATGCTTTTTAAGCAAAGCTTAGAAAGCTACGTTAGCCTTTCGGCGCTAAAGCTTGCCTCATGTGAGGCATAAAAATGTTTACATGTAAACGCATAGAAGAACAAGAGTGGCTTATAACAGTGCCTCAATTTTCCCTTCGAGCTCTTTAATGTGTTGACGGAGTTTATCGCCTTCCATGCGGTATTGACTGTTACGGGTACGAAGGGATTTGAGGTCATTTTTGACCTTTTTGAGTTCATCACTTAAAATATCAATATTGCCCAAAGAGCGTTGCAACTGGACTTGATATTTTCGGATAACCACTTCGGCGTCGTTGAGGGTTTGTTTGACGACAATATTGCTGCGCTTCTCTTTGCGAAGCAGCGTTTTGAAGTAAAACACCATAATCAACAAATAGACACACGCGGAAAAAAGTAGTGTTGCTACAACCCAGTCAAGTGCCATGGCTACAACTCTATTTTTTCAACACGCAAAGCGTGTCTGCCGCCCTCAAATGAGGTCGCACACCATGCTTTGAGCATCGATTCAATCACACCAAGTCCGACAATACGTTGTCCAAAACAGAGTACATTCGCATCATTGTGTGCTCGTGCCATTTCCGCAGTATACGCATCGTGACACAAGGCGGCACGGATGCCTATGTGTTTGTTGGCACTTAAACTCATACCAATGCCTGAACCGCAAATCAAGATACCCTGCGTGCCACTGTTTTTAAGCACTTCAAGACACAGTGCGTGTGCGTAGTCAGGATAGTCAACGCGTTCATCGTTAAAAGGTCCAAGATCAATGATTTCATGCCCCATAAGACGGAGCATCTCAATCACCTCTGGTTTGATGGCAATGCCTGCATGATCGGTTGCAATAAAAAACTTCAAGAAAGTGTCCTTCTGTAACGTAATAAGGACGATTATAGCACAAGGATTATTATAAATTCCAAAAAGAGGCTTCGGGGAAGAAGCCTGCTAATATAACCATCCAATTACGTAGCGAATCGGTAAAAAGAAGTAGTGCGAAAGCGGTGTTGCAATGAAAACAATGAGAATCACCATTCCATAACGCTCCATCGATTCGTACAATCGAACCAAGGCAGTCCAACCCATAATGAGACCTAGATAGGTGAGGGCGTGAGAGCCATCAAGCGGTGGAATCGGGTAGAGGTTGAAAAGCCCTAAAACGACATTGTAAACAAGGGATTGAATGAGCAAAAAGATGACAAAGGCTTCCATGAAACTATCGGCTTGTCTAAGATCAGGTAAAAAGCTAAGAAGCATGGCACACACGAGTGCTAGTGCGAAGTTATAGGCAATGCCCGCTAAAGAGACATGAATCGCCGCTTTGTAGCCACCGTTTCGAATCACCGTTGGAATGTAGATCGGTACGGGTTTTGCCCAGCCAAACATAAACGGAGCACCACTGAAAAAAAGCACAGCGGGCACGATGATGGTTCCGACAAGGTCGACGTGAACGATAGGGTTGATGCTCAGGCGCCCTTGGTTTTTAGCCGTGTTATCACCATAACGATACGCCACATATCCGTGCATAATCTCATGCCCGATAATCGCGATCATCAAGGCTAAAATCGTTGCCGTGATCTCAATCAGTTTAAGCTCGTCCATTAAAAAAAGCTCTCATCGTATTGCATGGATTCGACAAAACGACCGATGCGATTCCATCGGATTTTATAGTCATCATCCCATGAAAAATAGATAAACCAAGGTTTTCCAACGATCAGTTTATACGGAACACTGCCCCAAAAACGGCTGTCATTGGAGTGGTCGCGGTTGTCGCCCATCATAAAGTAGTTGTCTTTCTCCACTTTGGTATAAAAAGCGTTAAATCCATAGCCAGAGATACTTGGAAGTTCTTGGACTTGGGCTGGTTTCATCGCAAGTTGATTGGCACCTAAGTGCAGTACCATTTGTTGGAAAAGATCGATGGCATCATCGTAGTGAATGCCATGGAATTTTTCAATGTAAGGATTATTGACCCAGAGTTTTCCTGCGATAGTTTTGATTTTTTCAGCAGGATAGTTGGCTTTAATATACGCATCCCCTTCGCTAAAGTGGATGTAGAGATTTTTTTCTTGGAAGAGAATCTCGTCGCCTTCTGTGGCAACACATCGTTTAACATAATGCACTTTTTCATCTTTAGGATAACGAAACACAACGATGTCACCACGCTGTGGCCGATCGCCCTCTATAATGTGGCCATTGCCTTTGAGATCAGGAAAAACGGGAATTTCAAGCCATGGAAGATGTGGAGTTGCAACGCCGTAAGAGAATTTTTTCACAAAAAGATGATCGCCAATGAGCAATGTTTTGATCATCGAACCACTGGGAATGACAAAGGCTTGTGCGACAAAGAAAATGACAAACAGAACAATGACCAGTGTTCCTGTCCAGCTATTGGAAAAGTGTATAAAACGGTTAAGTAAATTTTTCATGAGTTTCCTAAAATTATAAACGCTGAGTAGCAGCTTTAATGGTGTTTTCGAGTAGCATCGCAATGGTCATAGGACCCACACCACCGGGAACGGGTGTGATGTAAGAACATTTGGGCGCGACATTTTCATAATCCACATCGCCAACCAATCGTCCTTCTTGTGTTTTATTGATGCCTATGTCAATGACAATGGCACCTTCTTTGATCATATCTGCGGTAATGAGATTTTGTTTGCCCACCCCCACGATCACAAGGTCTGCTTTTTGGGTGTGTGCTTTAAGGTCTTTGGTAAAAATATGGCAGATATCTACGGTAGCACCTGCATTTAACAGTAGGTTCATCATCGGCTTTCCAACGATGTTACTCGCACCTACGACACAGGCATCTAACCCTTTGGGGTCGATGTTATAGTGTGCCAAAAGACGCATAACGCCCAGAGGTGTGCAAGGAACAAAACTGTCCA
>DBTO01000140.1 GCA_002307095.1 Sulfurospirillum sp. UBA1314 | reverse complement strand
TGAAGAGTGTGGGCGAAGTTATGGCGATCGGTCGAACGTTTAAAGAGTCTTTCCAAAAAGCACTCTGCTCACTTGAAACCAATTTAAGCGGATTTGAAAGTATCAAAGCAGATGAAGACAAACTCAAAAACGAAATCAGAAGACCCAATGCCGATAGAGTTCTTTATGTGGGTGAAGCATTCCGTAGAGGCTATAGCGTGGAAGATATTTTTGCGCTGAGCAAAATCGATCCGTGGTTTTTAAGACAAATCAAAGAGATTATTGATTTTGAAAAAAAGATCGATATGTTTATTCTCAACGATGAAAAACTCTTACGCCAAGCTAAAACAATGGGCTTCTCTGACAAAATGATCGCCAAACTGATCAACAAAGAGGACAATTTAGAGCTCACAACCAATGACATCTATTTTGCACGTAACAAACTGGGTATCGACTTTGAGTACAACGAGGTCGATACGTGTGCGGCAGAGTTTAAAGCGCTTACACCGTACCTTTACTCAACGACCAATGTGACCAAACTTCCTTTACATGTAAAAGAAGAAGAGACGCAGAAAAAAGTGATGATCATCGGTGGTGGACCAAATAGAATTGGTCAAGGCATCGAGTTTGACTACTGTTGTGTGCATGCGGCGTACGCGTTAAATGATATGGGTGTTAAAACTATTATGTACAATTGTAACCCAGAAACCGTTTCGACGGACTATGATACGAGCGATATTCTTTACTTTGAACCGATTGATTTTGAACACGTCAGAAGTGTGGTTGAAAAAGAGCAACCCGATGGCGTCATTGTCCATTTTGGTGGTCAAACACCCCTTAAGTTAGCAAAAAAACTCACCGTGATGGGCGCAAAGATCATCGGTACAACGGCGCGTGTGATCGATATGGCAGAAGATAGAGAAAAATTCTCCAAGTTTATTACAGAAAACAACATCAAACAACCAAACAATGCAACTGCAACGAGTGAAGAAGAAGCGATCACAAAAGCAAAAGAGATTGGCTACCCTGTTCTCGTACGACCAAGTTACGTTCTAGGTGGGCGTGCGATGCGTATCGTTTACAATGAGAGTGAACTTCGCACTTATATGAACGAAGCGGTGAGTGTGAGCCACAATTCACCTGTTCTTATCGATCAGTTCCTTGATCGTGCGATCGAAGTGGATGTCGATGCGATCTGTGATGGTAAAGAAGTGTATATCGGTGGCATTATGCAACACATTGAAGAAGCGGGTATTCACAGTGGCGACAGTGCATGTTCTCTGCCTTCGATTAGCCTTAGCGATGAGATTTTGACCAAAATAGAATCCCAAACCAAACAAATCGCGCTTAACCTTGGCGTTGTTGGTTTGATGAACATTCAATACGCCATCTATCAAGACGATGTTTATATGATCGAAGTTAACCCACGTGCAAGTCGTACGGTTCCATTTGTCAGTAAAGCAACAGGCATGCCGATGGCAAAAATCGCGACACGCGTCATGTACCAAGGCAATCTTAGAGAAGCGCTTGCTTTCTATGACAAATTTGACGTGGTACGCGAAGGCAATGGCATCTTAAAACCTAAAAAGTTCGACCACGTTGCGGTGAAAGAAGCGGTCTTCCCGTTCAACAAACTCCAAGGCGCAGACCTCATCTTAGGACCTGAGATGAAATCAACAGGCGAAGTTATGGGCATTAGCAAAAATTTTCCAGCGTCGTTTGCCAAAAGTCAAATTGCTTCGGCTAACGTGCTTCCTAAAAGTGGTTCTGTCTTTATCTCGTTAGTCGACATTGACAAATCGTTTGCGAAAGAGATCGGGACTAAATTTGAAGCGCTTGGCTTTAAAGTCATCGCAACAGGTGGCACACACAAAGCCCTTCAAGAAGCAGGCGTGAATGCAGAGTTTGTCTATAAAATCTCTGAAGGCAGACCAAACATCGAAGATAAACTCAAAAATGGGGATATCGCGCTTGTGATTAACACGAGTGATGCCAAATCAAGCAAAGACGATGCAAAGAAAATTCGCCAAGCGGTTCTTCGCTTTAAAATTCCTTACTTTACCACCGTTGCCGCAGCCGCAGCCGCAGCCACCGCGATAGAGTACATTCAAGACAAAAGCGCGCTTGAGCCACGTGCTTTACAAGATTATCTAAACTAAATCTCATGAACCCCGACCTTGTTTATCTAGCCCAAACAGAGACAACGGCGGGGTTCCTCTCCCAAAATGCTGAGGCACTTGCTCGCATCAAAAATCGCCCAAGCGGTAAATCATTTCTCATCAGTGTGGATTCTCTTCAAACACTTTGCAGTTTTACCAGAGTTCCAAAGCGACATAAAAATAGTGTTCGCAGAGCTAAAAAAACAACCTTTGCCTATCCGTGTGGTTTAGCGATTCGCGTTGTAAAAGATGAAGCACATTTACAGTTTTTACAAAAATTAAAATGGAGTTATTCTACTTCATCCAATCCCAGTGGAAAGGGCTTTGATGAAGTTTATGCGCAAGAAAAAGCTGACGTCATACTCTTTACATGTAAAGGTTTTTTTGAGTCAAAACCTTCTTCGATTTTGAAGCTTGGAAAAAGAAAAATGAGGAAATTACGGTAAGATTTAAATGGTATTCTCTAACTAACTCAAAGTGAGAAGCAGATTTATGCAAACGCAAAACGAACACGTGCTTAATAACTTCGATGCGCATTTTATTTTCCAAGCGTTAAATCAAGATATTCATAAAGATAGATGGTCGATTCCTTTCATCATTCTTCTTTTTTTAGCTATGACGCTTTTACTCTTTCCGATCACTTTTTTATATTTAGTGGGTATGGTAGCTTATGCCGATTTACCGATTGTAAACCACAGTCTCCTCTCTACATTTAGTACTACAAAATTTGTTTTAGTGCCGTACTCTTTGGTCTTAATCTTTTACTTTTTTGTAACCTATAACTCCATTCAAGATAAAAAACAGCATGCGTATCAAAAAGCACACTTTTTTCTTATCACCTCCTTAGTTGTAGGGTGTTTCCCTTTTATATGGTACGAGTATCGCTTTATATGGAATGTCATCTATGCACTCTTTTTTGGCGCAAGTATTTATTACCTTTCGATTGCCTATTTAGGTTATGAAGACAAAGAAGGCGATTTTATTCCCATGAATGAAAATAATTTTATCCGCAATGAAGACATGGGCATCTATGGATTTATCGACGATCCGCTTAGTGTATCCGATGATATAAACAGGGCAAAACTAACCGTTGCAACCGCTTCGGCTGGATTTACATTGATAGGATTTTTAACGAAAATGGCTTTGCATTCATGGATCTATTTTATTGCAACGAGGAACAAAAAGTATATCGTAGAAGCCGTACGTTTTTTGGATGCTCTCTTTGAAAATAAGATGAATCAACCGCGTGTCAATTTAAGTCATTATGCCAAAACAATTTTGAGCTATAAAGGGTATATTGTCTTTGCATCAAAGGGTTTTGAAGTTACTCAAAAATGCAAACAGCTAGCAGACAGGGCAAGAAAAATTAAAAGAGAAAAAGAATTTTATGAAAACTATTGAAGTAAAAGCCTCTTTACATGTAAAGATTTGGAAAAAGAAAATGAGGAAATTACGCTAATGAATCTGCAAAAACTCCAAGAAGCGGAAGCCTACTTTTTAGAACTTTACCCACAAGGTTTTGAAGATGTAGCGCTTTTGCCCATCATTAAAAGACACAATACCGCGAAAATCGGCGAACACGTCCGTGAGATGTTTGCTAAAGAAAACTTCACACAGCCTGAGCTTATCTGCGAAAATTTCACCAAAATCGTCTCAAAATCAACCCTAATATCACTCTTTGAAAAACCAAAAGTAAGAGATATGATCAAAGCGATGCGCATGGAGCAAAGAGATATGTTATCCATTGGTCTGTACGAAATGCTTTATGGCGACAAAAAAGAGGGATTAGAGACGTTGGTAGAAATGCTTTCATTTTATAGCTTGGCAAAATGGTCTATCGTAACGCTTATTCCTTATTATTTCTACAGAGATAAAGAGTTTTTCATCAAACCTACAACCACCAAAAATATCATCACCTTTTTTGAGATAGAAGGTTTGACTTACAAATCGAAGCCAAGTTACGAGTTTTATGTGGCATATACAAAAATTTTAGAAACGATGAAAGCCAATGTTGGAGAAAAGATAAGCCACGATGACAATGCCGCTTTTACAGGCTTTTTGATGATGGCGATGGAAGAAGTTGGTCTCAAATAGGGTTTACATGTAAAGAGATAAAATGAGGTTAAAAGGTTAAATATGAAAAAGTATGTTACGGGTTTTTTGTTCTCCAAAGACGCTACGCATGTCGTATTAATCAAAAAACTCAATCCAAAATGGCAACAAGGTTTACTCAACGGTGTTGGTGGAAAAATTGAAAAAAATGAATTATCGTGCGACGCAATGGCAAGAGAGTTTGAAGAAGAAACGGGCGTGTTCATCGCACGTGAGCAATGGATGTGTTATGTCAAAATTTACCGCCCAAACTATTACGAACTGGATGTCTATTATGCTTATTCTGATCTTGCCTATGAGGTTAAGACGGTTGAGAAAGAAGAAGTTTGCCTTGTAGAGACGAACAAAATCCCTGATGCGATTGTCCCCAATTTAAGATGGCTCATTCCCCTTGCTTTGGACAAGCAAGCGGATTTTTCCAACCCCATTGTTATGAATGAAATATCGGAGGAACGAGTTTTGGCATAAGAAAGTCAAAGAAAGAGGTTAAATTTCATTTTTATTGTTTTCTTCCCAAAGTCCTTTTCTGTGAGAATAAGATATTTTAAAAATAATAAATATACTTATAGCCCAAAATAGAGTAATTGAGCCTGAAAATGAAGAATCACGATGAAGATTAATGAGTTGATTAATTTCTTCTTGATTAGTAGAATTTTTGAGAGCTTTTTGGAAAGGATAATCTAAAATCAATCCAATTGGTATCCCTAAAATGGAAAGTAGAAACCATATAATCTTTTCAAAAGTAGAGATATACTTTGCAAGTATAATTTTACCAATAGGAATAATATTAATTGCTATAACAAATATAACTGCTATAAAAATACCCATTTTTACTTCCTTCGTTGAGCAAACTGCAATTTGATATAGAAATAACTCACATTTTCCCAGCAACCTTCCGAATAGCCAACGAAGCAAGTGTCAAACCAAACGCTCCCGTAACGCACATCAAGCTAACTTTTTACATGTAGGCTCTTCGTCTGAGAATACGGCTAAAAATCTTCGCTAAAGCCACTTTTCTTGAGTTCGTAACGCATCTTTTTTGCCAGCGCATCGCCGTGGTTTTTCCAGACGGAAGCAGTACAAATGTTTTAAGAGTTAAAAGTGAATTCTACCTGATACTTTATACTTTCTAAATGATGATGTAACGACAGTAGAGGCAATAGACAAATTCAAGAAAAAATGTAATATTTAGCCCTAGACACAATAAGACTGTTATTGAGTTTATAAAATAGTTAAAAGGCTGAATTTTTCTATAAACAACAGATTCATGGATTTGCTTAGGATTGTAATAGATAGTGACCTCTCTAGTTTTCATCCATAAACCGAAATTAGCATTAATATTGTCGTATTTTGAGCTAGTAGAAGGATCTAAAGTATATTCTCCATCATCTTGCGTATTAAAAGAAAGTTTATCGCCTTTATAAGATAGTTCATTAACGGTATAAGTGTATTGAATAGATGGTATATATAGTGTAACAACTCCGCTCCCTTTGACACCTGATGCTTTAACTTTTAGTATTTGTAAGTTATCTATAGTAGCGGTAGTTTGATACCAATTTTTACTAATGTGTGCAAGGTATATGGGCGTGCCATAGTGTTTTACAATAAAAATAGAACCAAGTAAAAGGCTACAAATTAAGCATACCTCACCATACGTGTAGGATTGAAAGTGGCATAAATTTTGATTGTAATTTATGGCTCCTTGAACATATATAAAAAGAAAAAGAAAAACAAAACTGACTAAAATTTTTATAAAAAGATTTGTTGTATAGATCCCATCGTCAACAATGAGTTCTTTAAAATTATCGTTTTCTGGAAAATTGAATAAATCTTGTGGCACCTAATTCTCCTAAATTTTCATTAATATTTTAGTGTTTTTTAAACTTTCAAGAGCTTTACTTATCATTAGCCAATTTATTTTTTATACGCATTTTCTCGTGACTTGACACTCAAAACAAGGATAATCAGCTTTACGTTCTCTTTTTTATAAATCACACGGTAGCTTCTGAGTTTCAGCCTGTAAATGTCGTCATTGAAGCCTTGAAGTTTTTTGATTTTACTCGTTTTAAGAAGCTCTTGTTCATACAAAGCCGAAAAATTTTCGCAAAACGTATAAAGAGAGTCTTTGATGTAGCGAATATCGTTGATAGCAATGTTATTAAAATCTTTTTTGACACTTTTTTCAAATTCCAAAGCATACATTTAAGCACCGAGTTCTTTAAAAAATACATCAGCTTCGATGCGGCCTTCGCTTTCATTGAGTCGTTTTTTTGCAAGTTGTAAATCTTGATAATCCATGTACATTTCAAGAGCTTCTAGGATAATGGCACTCTTTTTTTTACCGAGCTCTTGCGCCATCATCTCCAAATCTTCGAGTATCACATGTGGAAGGGTAAATGTTGTTGGCTTGACGGTTTTATACATTTTTACTCCTTTATATGTGTTATTATATTGCTTATTATATGTATTGTCAAGAAAATGGGTTACATCTTCACCGTAATCTTCCGAATAGCAAGCGATGCAAGCGTCAACCCAAACGAAGCCGTCACACACATCAAACTTCCCATCTCTTTACAAATCGGTTTTTCATCGGAAAACACCGTTAAAAACGAGCCTTGAAAGCCTGTTTTCTTCAGTCCTTCACGAAAGCTTTTCGCCAGTGCATCGCCATACGTGTCCCAAATAGGGGCATAGTGGATTTTGGTTGGGTCTATTTTTTTAGCGCCACCTGCTGAGCTTAGCAGTTTGGTATAGGTTTTATGCGCTACGGCGATTTTCGCTTCCATATCATCGATCGCGTCAATGACAATGTCATAAGGTTCAAAGTCAAAACTCTCAACCCATTCAGGCGTGACTTTTGCCTCAATGGGCGTCACACCTTTATAGAGGCTTGCCATGTGCAAGACTTTGACTTCACCGACCGCTTCAGAGCCTAGTTGTCTGTTTTGATTGGTCACATCGTAGGTATCAAAATCAACGATGGTGATGTCGCTTATACCTGTGCGATAAAGTGCGTCCAAACAGGGACTTCCGACACCGCCAATGCCTAAAAGAAGGACTTTTGCTTTTTGGAGTTTTTCAAAATCTTCACC
>DBTO01000252.1 GCA_002307095.1 Sulfurospirillum sp. UBA1314 | reverse complement strand
TAGATTTTTAGCACAAAATTGATGATCTTGTCTTGATACGCTTTCTTCTTCTGTTCCAGTACATTTTCGACATTGTGCGTACTCACGCCACTGCCCAAAATGAGATCCAATGGCGCATAACGCTCCGTAACAACGATGTCTTTGCCCACATCTTCCATCGGCAATTCTGCACTTCGGTAGAGCACTTTCCCCGAGTTGAGTTCTAAAAAAAGATAATTTTGCCCATCACTTGAAGGAATGAGTGCTTTCATATCTTCTTTGAGTTTTTGATAGATTTGCTCTTTGGAAAGCCCTTGGCTTTGAGAAAAACGGTACTGCGTGATGTTATGCAGCAGAAGTAGTTGGGCTTCTGCACTGTTTTGCTGTGTTTGAATGTAATTCTCTTCGATGATTTTGATCTCTTTTTGAAAATCGATGTACTCATTGACGATGACCAAACATGCGGAGATAAACGCAAAAACGCCTGCAAAAAGAATTGCCATGAAATTAATTTGGTTAATGCTTTTGGTGTCTTTTCGTTTTTGGAGCAAAAAAATCCTTTACATGTAAAACTTTTGAAGACTCTATTTTACCTACATTCTCCCCAAAAAAGGAGATACAAGCCATTTTTGGTATAATTTGACTCAAACCTACGCTACAGGGAGTGACACCATGAAAATCCGAATACCTGCCGAATGGGAAGAGCAAGAAGCACTACTCGTCGTTTTCCCTCCAAAAGAGAGCGACTGGGCACACTCCATTAAAGAGATTCATCAAACCTACTTGAGCTTTATCGCAACGATTGCACGCTTTCAAAAGTGCATGGTCATTTGTGAAGACAAAACAACGCTGGCAACTTCACTGCCCAATTTACAAAATATCGAACTGATTCAACTGCCAACGAATGATACGTGGATTCGCGATTTTGGCGGCATCAACATCTACAAAAACCATAAACGCCGCACCTACGACTTCATCTTTAACGCATGGGGCAATAAATTTGAAGCCAATTTGGACAACACAATTACGAAGCAACTTTTTGAAGAAGGCTATTTGGAAGGCAAACTCAAAAGCTTGGACTTTGTATTGGAGGGCGGAAGCATCGACAGCAATGGGCAAGGCGTGATGCTCTCAACCGCCTATTGCCTGTTTGAAGAGAACCGAAACGCCCATCTTTCCAAAAAGAAGATCAAAAAAACACTGATGGAACTTTTTGGGCTTAAAGAGCTCATTATCTTAGAACACGGCGCACTCATGGGCGATGACACCGATTCGCACATCGACACATTGGCTCGTTTCATCAACAAAAACACCATCGCGTACGTCAAATGCTACGATAAAAAAGATGAGCACTACAAAGAGCTTCGCAAGATGGAAAAAGAGCTGCAAAAAACAGAGTTTCATCTGCTTCCGCTCCCCCTTCCCTCAGCGAAATACTTTAATAATCACCGCATCCCAGCAACCTACATGAACTTCGTGCTCATCAATAACGCCGTGCTGGTTCCAACCTACTCAGACGCCTACGATGCAGAAGTTTTAGCAACTTTTGAGCGCTGTTTTCCGGATCGTGAAGTTGTTGGCATCGAATCCTCTATGCTGATTCGAGAGCACGGAAGCTTGCATTGCGCTTCTATGAATATTTACAAAGAAAGAGATGATGCCTAATGACTTTACAAAAAAAAGCGACTGTAGTATCCAGTGGCACAGCCACCATTTTGATTGTTATCAAACTTTTTATTGGACTTTTGAGTGGTTCAGTCGCTGTTTTAGCCTCTGCCATCGACTCTGTTTTAGACTTAATCGTCTCAGCTTTTAACTATTTTGCCATCACGAAAGCCGAGCAACCCGCCAATAAAAAATTTAACTACGGCAAGGGCAAAATCGAAGCGTTAGCCGCGGTTATCGAAGGCACAGTCATCACTGTTTCGGGTCTTTTTATCTTTTACAGTGCGATTAAAAAAGCAATCGTCAATGAACCGCTTGAACGTTTGGGCGAGTCTATTATTGTCATGCTCATTTCGCTAGGCCTTACCATTGCGTTGGTCATTTTTCTCAACTACGTTGCCAAAAAAACACGTAGTATGGTCGTAAAGTCTGACGCCCTGCACTACAAAACAGACGTGCTAAGCAATGGGGCTATTCTTATCTCTTTGGTGCTTATTCAAATCACGGGATTTGAGCTGATCGACTCTATTATGGGTGTGATTATTTCCATCTACATTATTCACTCTGCGTATGAGATCATTCGCGATGGTGTCTACATTTTGCTTGATGCGTCACTCGATGAAGCGATTGTGGAGAGCATTAAAAATATCATTCTTGAAGAAAAAGAGCTCAGCGATTTTCACTACCTCAAAACCCGAAAATCTGCCAACACAAACTTTGTCGATGTGCATCTGGTCTTTAGTCCCGGCATTTCACTCATGCGAGCACATCATGCGGGAGATCGCATCGAAGAGAAGATCAAAGCGCTGATACCGGAAGGTGAATGGGTTATCAATGCCCATCTTGATCCTTACGATGACTCCGAAATCAACGATATGCGCCAACAAGTCAAAGGAGAGATGGATTAATTCCTTCTCCCTTTAAACCAGTAACGCTATCCGATACCCAATAAACGCCAATCCCCACGCAATCACGGTCGTAAAGACGAAAAGATAGACAAGGTATTTGTAACTTCCACTCTCTTTCATAAAAACAACCGATGCTGCCATGCAGGGCAGATAAAACATCACAAAGATAATAAATGAAACCGAAGAGGCAAACGAAATCTGTTTTTGAAGCTCACTGATTAAGCCTTCATTGCCCTCATCCACATCCGAACCAAGCGCATAGAGGACTCCCAGCGTTGAGACCACAACCTCTTTTGCCGCGAGACCCGATTCCAAAGCAACCGTCATCTTCCAGTCAAAACCGATGGGTTGAAACAGAACATCGGTCGATTTGCCCAGCATGCCCAAAAAGCTCTTTTCAAGTAAAAGTTGCGCTTTTTCATTGGTGAGCATTGTCTTTTCCTCATCACTGCTTGCCATCTCAATTTTTTGAGAAAAGCTCTCTTCAATGCTCGGATATTTTGGGTAATTGCTCGCAAACCAAACCAACATAGAAGCGCCAAGGATGAATGTTCCTGCTTTTTTAAGGTACATAATGGCTTTCGTAACCACGGTATGCCAAATGAGCTTGAGGGAAGGCAAACGGTACTTTGGCATCTCCATTACAAACGGCTCATCCACCCCTTTAAAAACAAAGAGTTTTAGAAACTTTGCGGCGATCAGACCGATAAATGCACCGGCGAGGTAGATAAGAAAAAGGACATTTCCCGCATTATTTCCTGCAAAAAAAGCACCTGCAAAAAGCACATACACCGGAAGCTTCGCCCCACAACTCATAAAACCGATGATGAAAAGTGTGATGAGTCGATCTTTGTCATTTTTTAGTGTACGCGCACTCATATACGCCGGTACAGAACAGCCAAAGCCCGTCACAAGTGGAATGAAACTTTTTCCGTGCAGACCAAAACGGTGGAAAAAACCATCGAGTAAAAAGGCAACACGTGCCATATAGCCCGTCGTTTCCAAAAGCGCGATGCCAAAAAAGAGGATGACGATGTTCGGCAAAAACATCACAACCGCCCCAACACCTGAAATGGCACCATCGGCAACAAGAGAACCTAATTCGCCCTCTCCCAAAATCGTCTTCGCATAATTTCCAAAGGCACTAAAAAAGGCATCGATCCAGTCCATCGGAATGGAACCTAGCGTAAACGTAAGTTGAAAAAGTCCCCACATCAAAAAGATAAAAATAGGAATCCCAAAGAATTTATGAATCAAAAGAGCATCAATTTTTTCCGTGACATTCTTAGAAATACTCTTTTTACATGTAACCGTTTCCGTCACCGCACCTTTTGCAAAAGCGGCTCTCTCTTCGGCAAAAACTTCACTCACATCTTTCGTTTCGTGGTGCAGATACAGATGCTCTAACGCCTCTTTAAGCAGTGGTGAGAGTTCGATCCAAATGGGTTCATCGTGCATTTTTTGATAAACTTTTGGATCATTTTGCAGCAATTTCAACACCAAATCACGATACGCAAGCTCTGTTTTATAGCGCTTTTGCTTCAAAAAAAATGAAAGTTTTTCGACCTCTTCTTCGACCACATCGCTGTAAATCAGTTTTGATTTTTCAAATGGAAACAACGAAACATCAATCGCACGGTTAAGCAGTTTCCCAATGCCTCTTTTCGTCGCCGCCGAAACTTTGATACAGGGTACACCCAAAATGGAACTTAACTGTTCATGATCGATGCTAATGCCCTCTTTATGAGCTTCATCCATCATGTTTAATGCCACAATCATCTTTTTATCAAGTTCTAAAAGTTGGGTAGTGAGATAAAGATTACGCTCCAAATTGGTCGCATCAACCACGTTGATGATAAGATCGTAATGTTCATTTTCTAGAAAATCTTTGGTGACACGTTCATCTTGTGTGTAGTCATTGAGTGAGTAGGTTCCGGGGAGATCGACGATTTTGATGGAGCGATTTTGCGTCATAAAACGCACTTCCGCCTTTTCAACCGTTACGCCTGAAAAGTTACCCACTTTAAGACGTGCATCGGCGATGGAGTTGATGAGCATACTTTTGCCCACATTGGGCTGCCCTACAAGGGCGATGATCAGCTCGTTCATGCTCTTTGCACCGCAATGTGTTTGGCTTCTTCAAAACGAAGCGCTAAAAGCGTACTTTCCACTTCAATCTCCATCGTACTTTTTGCGATACTGGTTGCTTTGATTTTGAGGTGACTTCCTTTGCGAAGTCCCAATGAAAAAAGTCTCTGTTTAAGTTCGCCATCGGCTTCTATGCGTATGACGACGGCTGTTTCTCCGGCATTCATCTCTGAAAGTGTGATCATTAAATGTATCTCCTCACGCATTATCATAGTTTTTGATAATGCCCATCAAGATATTAGGTTAAAACGGATTAAAAGCTCATTAATGTATAATAAAAACAACAAAATTAAGCACATAGGTGGATTTTATGAAAGTCGGTCTCATCCAACACGCTGTTGAAAGTACCAAAGAAAAAACCATAGCCAAAACCGTTTCACTCATCGAAAAAGCTGCGCGAGAAGGTGCAAAACTCGTTGTCCTCCAAGAGCTTCACCAAGACCGTTACTTCTGCATCAACGAAGATGTCGCATGTTTTGATTTGGCGAATGACTGGGAAGCCGACATCGCGTTTTGGTCAGGCGTCGCCAAAGCCAACAACGTCGTTTTAGTCACCTCTCTTTTTGAGAAACGCTCTGCAGGACTTTATCACAACACCGCCGTTGTCTTTGAAAAAGATGGCACCGTAGCAGGCAAATACCGCAAAATGCACATTCCTGATGACCCTGGATTTTACGAGAAATTTTACTTTACTCCGGGTGACATGGGCTACAACCCCATCCAAACCAGTGTCGGAAAATTAGGCGTTTTAGTCTGTTGGGATCAATGGTACCCCGAAGCCGCACGTTTGATGGCGCTCAAGGGTGCTGAAATGCTCATCTACCCCACCGCCATCGGTTGGTTTGACGAAGACACCGAAGATGAACAACGTAGACAATGCGACGCATGGGAGACGATCCAAAGAGGTCACGCCATCGCAAACGGACTCCCCGTCATCAGCGTCAACCGCATCGGCAAAGAAGAAGACAATCACGGTGTATTGGATGGCATCCGCTTTTGGGGCAACTCCTTCGTCGCAGGCCCACAAGGCGAGATCATCGTGCGAGCCAGCCACGACCAAGAAGAAGTACTCATCGTCGATGTAGACCTACAAAGAGGCGAACACGTCAGACGCATCTGGCCATTTTTACGTGACCGACGCATCGAAACATACGGAGATTTGACGAAACGATTTATCGACTGAAATCTTTTTACATGTAAAGACGCAAAGCTTTACATGTAAACCTTTGGAGTGAGCATGGAACTGGTTTATTTGTGGGTGGAAGAGTATAAAAATATTAAGAATCAGGGGTTTAATTTTAGTCCTAGGTTTACATGTAAATATGATAAAGACAAAAATGAACTAACAATTGATAAAAAAGAGCATTTCAATATTTTCCCTCCAAATATCAATATTACAGCTATTGTTGGGGAAAATGGGAGTGGGAAAAGTACAATTTTAGAATCATTTCTTGATGCATTGTCTCAGAATAATCGAACATGGTTAGCTGATGAAGACTACAGAGCTTACATTGTTGTCTACCAATATGAAGAGAAATACTATTATTTAACAAGTTATATGAGCGTTGAAATTAATATTATTGACAAGAAAGGAGAAAAAATTAGTTGGATTGAAAAAAATCCAAATGATAAATTATTAAGTTGGCATAGTGATTTATTGACATTACTAATCGAAAATGAAAATAAACCTAAAAAAATCTTCCGTGATTATGAACAGATTGTTGTTGAACACGTACAAGTTCCTAACAAGAATAGAATAAAAAAGCAAATCATTGTTAACACAATATTTGCTGCTATCTACAAAAGAGATTCCAATAAGTTTTTTAATCCAATACAAGTTTCAATAAATGTCAAATGGAATAATCTCTTTAATCAAAAAGAAGATTCAACTAAATATGATAAAGCAATTTTAGATGAAATTGAAGTGAAGACAAATAAAGCAAAACAAAACTTTATAGACAATAAATATAAAGATGCTTTTTATGATATTCTCAATGTATGTGACATCAAACAAAGAAAACTGAAAAGAGAAATATTTTCAGGGTATATGTCAATCAATGATGACTATTTTACTCATTATTTTCATGCAAAAGAATCTTATAGTTGCATATCTAAAATTGTAACCGATGCTCCTATACAAGATATTTATAAAAAAGTAATAGATTCTTTAGATAGTTTTAAAAATATGACATTTGAAATCAAAGACCTTACAGAGAATATAATAGATTTCATCTTTGATTTGCCTGATTATATTTTTGATGTAACTCTAAGTGATAATGACAAATCTTTTGAAGATTTGAGTTTCGGAGAACGACAGTTGCTAACAGAATTAAATTTTATACAATTTTATGCAAATAAGAAAAAATTTATTCCTTATGATGCCGTAGAAGTACATGATGACGGAGAAGGAAACGAAGCAGAAGTTGACATAACTATTGAGCAGCCAATCAACAATATGCTTGTTTTAATTGATGAATTTGAAATTGGATTACATCCTGAATGGCAAAGAAAAGCAATAAATTATATAGTTGATTTTTTAAGTCCGGTAAGACATATTAATTTTCATTTATTAATTACATCTCATTCTTCATTTATTCTCTCAGACCTCCCCAAAGAAAACGTCATTTTCCTAGAAAATGGCAAGCAAGTTGACCCCAATATCGAAACGTTTGGAGCCAATATCCACACCCTACTCTCTCATGGTTTTTTTATGAAAGATGGCTTGATGGGCGAATTTGCGAAAAGTAAAATCAACGAAGTGATTGACTATTTAAACCATAAAAATTCTCCCATTGCAGATGATGACGAAGCACAAAGGTATATTCACATCATCGGTGAGCCTATCGTCAAAAGGCAATTACAGCGTATGCTTGATAGTAAAAAACTGGATAAGGTAAAAGAAATTGATACGCTTAAAAACCAAATAGAGAGCCTCCAAAATCGCTTGGAAAATTTGGAAAAGAAATCATGATAAAAATTGCTATGCCAAATTTGGAAGAGTTGGCACAAAAGCATTATGAAGCATTGAAATCAAAAATAAAATTTCCTACATGTAAATATGCTCTTGAAGAAGTCATTACCGCAAAACCTAAAAAACTGCATGAAATTGCAATGCACTACAAAGGTAATCATAAATTTGATGTGATGATAAAAGCGTACAAAAATTTTACTGTTAAGGCTGAGAATACATACGATGCCTACGACCTTGCCGAATCTTTACATGTAAATGTTTGCCCGTATTGCAACCGAAATTATACGTTTACGGTTCGCTCCAAAAATGGTTCAACGCGTCCGCAATTTGACCATTTTTACGACAAAGCGACGTATCCGATCTTGGCATTATCGTTTTACAATCTCATCCCCAGTTGCCCTACCTGTAATACTAGCATAAAAGGACGTAAGCAATTTTCGCTTACGACACACGTGCATCCTTATGTTGAAGGCTTCGATAACAAGGCACGTTTTGCTTTACATGTAAACGAGAGTTCGTTTTATTACGATGAAAAAGGGTTTGATTTAGAGCTTAGTTCAGACGATGTCAAAGTCCAAAAAAACATCGACGATTTTGCGCTAGAAGAGATTTACAAAAACCACAAAGACATCGTCTTAGAACTCATCCAAAAGTCTGTGATGTACAATGAAAGCTACATCCAAGAGTTGATGAAAAACTACGAGGGAACGCTCTTTAAAAATGAAGAAGATTTACTGCGGTTGATCTTTGGTGGTTATATCGCCGATAAAGATTTGGGCAAACGCCCGCTTTCTAAACTGACCAAAGACATATTGGAGCAGTTGGAGATTATTTAATCTTTCCCTCCATCGACAAAGCACAAAACATAGGTTTTGCACCTTTTACATGTAAACATTTTCCTGCCCTAAAAACGCCCTATTTTTTGTTTAAAAAGTACCCATACCATTTGACATCATTATATATTTTGGTATATACTGCCGCGATTATTGCATGAGGAAATGACAATGGGCGAAACGAGATTGTGGGTAGATATTGGAGTGATGGCGGTACTTGGCGTCATGAGTATTGTGGCTTTAACGATCATTTTTGAGCGCTATTTTTTCATTAAAAAGACCGATATTATGGGCTATTCATCGCTTGATAAGCTTGAGAGCGACCTAACGGATTATATGAATTTACTGGCGAGCATTGGCTCTAATGCACCTTATGTGGGAATGCTTGGAACCGTGCTTGGCATTATGGCGACGTTTCATGAGATGGGTTTGAGCAATACCAATGCCAACGGCGTTATGGAAGCGTTATCACAAGCACTTTTTGCGACAGCGCTCGGGCTCATTGTTGCGATTCCTACGATTTTTATTTACAACCTGTTACTGCGAAAAGTTAAAAAGAAAGTGGTTGCATGGAAGGTGCTTCATGGATGAGAAAGAGATAGGCTACATCAATACCGTTCCTCTTGTGGACGTGATGCTTGTACTCCTTACCATCGCTCTTACGACGGCAACGTTTGTCAAAGAAGGCTCGCTCCCCGTTGATCTGCCCTCCGCCAAAGCACAAACAAGGGAAGCGCCCAAAGTCTTTCGCGTGACCATCACCAAAGAGCACACGCTGTATGTCAATGAGAGCGAAGTCAATGAAAGTACCATTAACGAAGTCTTGCAAGCGTTTAGCAAAGAAGACCTCTGCGAAATTTATGCCGATAAAACCGTGATGGTCGAAGACCTAACCACGATGATGAGCCGCTTAAACACCCTTGGCTTTTCCAAAGTCGTCATTAAGACGAAGAACACGACCAACGAATGATGAAAAAAGCGTTTTTGGCTTCACTGTGTGTGCATGGTTTAGTGATCGCACTTGCGTTGTATCTGATCAAAAAACCTTATGAAGTCGAGGTTGTGACAATTCCACTTTGCATGTCGACGGCGTTTGAAACCTCATCACAAAGTGAGCCGATACAAGAACCGAACGATACACCTGCTAAGCCACAAGAGAGCCATGTGAGCGATGCAGTAGAGTCTCAAACACCTAAATCACCCGTTGAGGAAGAAAAACCCAAAGAGGTCGTTCACACCAAAGTGATCTCCTCACCTAAAAAGCCAACCCCTGTTAAAGCACCCATGCCGAGTAAATCGTCTGAACTCTCTGATACAGCGGAAGTTCCTGTACAAACAGAAGCCATTGCCTCTTCAGAAGAAACGCCATCTACTACTGCTTCTGCATCTTCACATGATGGTTTAGCACAAGGCGGTGCATCATCTTCTGCTTCGCCCAAAAGTGCAAATGCCGAAGCGATGGACCCCTCTATGCGTGCTAACTTTAACATCATTCGCAAAAAAACCTATGAGAGGCTTTACTACCCTAAAGCGTCGCAAAATGCACTCCAAGAAGGTACGGCAACACTTATCTTTAAGCTCAGTGCATCAGGAACAGTCGAAGATATCGAACTCGAACACAGCACTGGGTATACAGAACTTGATAAGATCGTCCTCAAAGCCGCACGCTCTTTGCAAGGGGAAAAACTCCAATCCCTTGGCAAACGCATCAACATTCGCCTCTCTGTCGAATTTGTTGTCCCCAATAAGGCGGCATAAACGATGTTTGAGAAGTATTACAATGAGCTTATCGGCTACTTTTCGTACTATCTCAAAGATAAAGATCGTGCTTATGAAGTGGTGCATGAGTGTTACAGCCGTGTTTTAGCGATGTCGCCGCATAAAACTCCCATTAGAGAACCACGCGCCTTTTTGTACAGAACTACGCGCAACATTATCATCAATGAAAATCTCAAAAATTCACGCCATAAACATTCGGACATCAATACCGAACAGATTATGGACGAACAAGCAGAACAGCCTTTGGAAAAACTCGCATCGGAAGAGCGCGTTACCAAACTCAACGAAGCCATCAACGCACTACCTCCACGCTGCTACGAAGCTTTTATACTGTACAAATTTGAAGGATTTTCACACGCTCAAATCGCTGAGAAGATGGGCATATCACGCAATATGGTCGAAAAACACATTATAAATGCGATGAAAGTCTGCACCCAATGTTTAAAAGAGATAAACGAATGACACACGAACAAGAAACACTGGAAGAACGTGCTATCACATGGTTTATGCGTACACGTGAACCGATGTGTGACCAAGAGCACGAAACATTTGAGCAATGGCTCAGCGTCAAAGAACACAAACAAGCATACGATGACGTATGCCAAACATGGAGTGCTCTTGATGCCTGTGCACTTACGCATAAAATCGCACCTTTAAACACTGCTGTCTGTTCCCGGCGCGCTTTTTTATACACTGCCGCCTCGTTGATGATGGGTATTGGCGCGTATGGACTTTATCAGCACTACCTGAACACTCCCATTTATGCCCGTACCTTTGTTAGCCGTCAAAGCGAGACGATGGAAGTCACTTTACCCGATGGCACGCATGTTTCACTCGATGCTGACACCCGACTTGAAGTGGCATACTACACGCATCAACGAGAGACAAAGGTGCTTCAAGGGCAAGTGATGTTTTCGGTGATATCTGACCCACAAAAAGCCTTTCATGTCAAAGCGAGCGAGACGTTGGTCACGGTTGTAGGCACACGCTTTTCTGTGCGAAATATAGATGACATCGTCAAAGTAGCTGTTCAAGAGGGACATGTATGCGTTACCCATACAACGCTTGCACGCACGTTCGACCTGCTACCATCCGATGGACTCATCGTTAAGAACACTAAAATAACGCCACTCAAAGTAACCCCTGAACTCGTAGGTGCATGGCAAAATGGTCGCGTCGCGTTTGAAGATGCCACACTAGAAGAGACACTAAGAGAGTTTGCACGCTATGGCGAGAAAAGGCTCGTTGCTTCCGATGAAGTGAAAAACATTCGCGTTACGGGAAGCTTCGACATCACCAACTCAGGCAATTTCGCCACAGCGCTTCCTTCCGTCATCCCCATTCGCTACGTCAAAGAAGGCGAAAAACTGCTCATCGTCAAACGCTAAATTGTTTTACATGTAAACTATTTTGCGTACCCAATGTGCAATAATAGACATCATTTGCAAAGGAGGAAATAGCCATGTCCATTCTTGAAGAAGCCCTTACACTCAAGCCTATTGAGCGATTGCATTTAGTTGACGAGCTTTTATTAAGCCTTGATGTCCCCACCAAAGAAATTGATTTGATGTGGGCGGAAGAAGTCGAAAAAAGACTTGAAGCGCATAATCGCAATGAAATAAACACCGTATCGGCCCAAGAGGTTTTCGCAAAGTACAAGCATTAGATAGACTACAATAACTCTTTTTCATGTCATATTCTCTCACTAAACATTAAAATCAAAAAAATTTCATTTCAGACGTCAGGATTTGAGCGTTATAGTTGTCTTCTCTATAACGGCATCTTTTAAGCACCTCTCTTTTCATCGGGCTAGATTTGAAAAAAGTGGTTTTTTAAGGGCTAGCGTTATATATTAAAAAGCATCATGAGGCAAAAAGGAGAGAAAATGCAGAGTATCAAAAGGCGGATGATACCCTTAGCGTTGAGTGCTATTATGGCACTGAGTAGTCAAGTCTATGCGAAAGCAACACCCATAGACATCGTCGCACAACCTTTGGCATCGGCTCTGACACAGTTTGCCAAGCAAGCACAGGTTCAAGTCTTGGTATCGCAAGAGTTGGTGAGTGGTAAAGTCGCTCCTGAAGTACGAGGTGAATTAGAACCAATTGATGCGTTAAAAGCACTCTTGAAAAACAGCGGTCTTGAAGCACTCAGCCAAAACGGCACGCTTGTCATCCAAAAAACAGAAAAAGCGCAAGAAGAGTCTTTGGAAAAGATCACTATAAGAGGCGAGGTAAAACCTGACGAAGGCAGTGCAGAAGCTGGCTATAAAGTCAAAACGCTCAAAAATGTGGGACCATGGGGTGAAAAAGAGCTGTTAGATACCCCTTATTCCATGCACGTTGTCAGTAGTGATTTAATCGAGAATATGGGAACCAATAGTACCGATCAAATTTTTAAAATGGATCCTACCATCCAACTGTTACAACCGTATGATATGAATGGTCTTACACGTGTCATGATGCGTGGTTTTCTTATGCAAACGTCTATGATTGATGGTCTTTTAGGGCATAGAGATGGGCAAGGTATTTATGTCGAAAATATAGACCGCATTGAGACATTAACAGGTCTTTCTGGATTTATGTATGGTGTTGGAAATGTGGGTGGAACACTCAATTATGTGACAAAACGTCCAACAGAAACGCCTTTATACAGCATGAGCGTTGGTAATTATGGAGGATCACAATATTATGCGCACACCGATATAAGCGACAAGATCGATAAAGAGGGGAAAGTTACTTATCGCCTTAATTTAATGAAGCAAGAAGGAGACACTGTCATAGATAACCAACATTCAGATCGCTGGATGGTTAGTGGTGCTGTTGATTGGCGTCCAACGGATGATCTTTTAATCAGTACCGATGGCATGTATGGTCACTATCGTGTTGATGGAAGACCTGGACAATGGCTGATGAACAATACGTCATTAGCCGTTCCTTCTGCTCCCGATGCTAAAGGGCTTTGGGCATCTCCTGATACTTTTACACAAAACAATACAACCCACGTTGGCACTAAAGTTGCCTACAATGTTAACGATAACGTGACATTCCGTGCAGGCTATGGGTATGAAAAAGATGAGGGTCAATTTATTATTTCGCAAAATAGAGTGACCAGCGATACGACCTATAAACAAAGTATGGGATATGCAGGGGCATCTAATTCCGATACACATGGCGTTTACTCATATATTGATACCAAGTTCGACACATTAGGGGTAGAACATAAAACAACGTTTGGTGTTAATGGTTATAAATTTACGGAATACACAGGCTATGTCAATGGTTCATCGTTTGGATTTCTTGGCTCCACAAGAACCAATTTAAGCCTCTTCGATACGGATTCTGCGACTGTTTCATTGCCAGATTTTGATTTTGATAGTTTAGCAATGACAAAATCAGCCGTAACCATCAATAAAAATATCTTATTGGGCGATGAAATTACATTTAATGACCAATTCTCAGCACTTGTTGGAGCAAACTACAGTCGCTACATGACGCGTAGTTATACCGATACAGGCGATATTGATTCAGAAGTCCCGTATCGATCTAAAATAACTCCGACTGTTTCGCTTCTTTACAAACCATTACCTTATATAACCACGTATGCAACCTATATGGAGTCTTTGCAACCAGGTACAGTCGTCACATCAAGTTGGATGACCTATACGAATGATGGTGATGTCTTTGCCCCTGTCAAAAGTAAACAATATGAGGTAGGTGTTAAAACAGAAGTTGAAAAAGCATTGATTACGACAGCGCTTTTTCAAATAGATAAAGCTAACCCTTATTCACAAGATAATGGCGATGGAACGTACACTTTTTTTGAAAATGGACAACAACGCCATAAAGGTGTTGAAGTGACGGTATCGGGAAAAGTTACAGATAATTTATCCCTTTTGGGTGGCGTAACTGTTCTAGATGCTGAAGTGAGAAAAAGCACCAATGATGCAGGTTTAGGGAAAGTGCCGCAAGGTGTTGCTGAACAAATGGCTAAAGTTTATGCGGAGTATGGTATCCCTAGTATTCATGGGCTAACCCTGACAGGAGGCGTATACTACGTTGGGAAATCCTATTTTGATGTCAATAATAACCAAGAGATACCCTCTTATGTCACAGCAGATGTTGGACTTCGTTATAACACAAAACTTTATGGTAACGAGACAATCTTTAGAGCAAATGTCACCAATGTGACCGATAAAGATTATTGGATTAGTAACTACACGATCGGCGCAATGGTCGGAGCACCTCGTGATTTTACATTCTCTATGACAATGAAATTTTAAGCTAGCCTCTATACAAGGATAAGAGAAGTCGTGTATACAAAAAATAGTTCCCACATACACGCTTCTCTTCCTAAATATTCCATGACCATAGAGCAAACCTCCTTATGGATCCTTCTTTTTCTAAGCATTGGTACCACTCTTTTTTCAACGTTATCTCCTAAGGTGATAGCCGTTCCTGCTCCCATGAACCATCAAGCAGAAAGAGTGATGATGTTTCCACCTGTACTTTGGCATTATTTAACCATTGATAGCAATGATAGTCATATCTTAGCAATTCCAAAGTACATTAAAGAAGAAGCGAAAGAGAGTCTGTTTGCTTCACTTTTCCCGTCCATTGTTTTAAAAGACGAAGCCCTCACCTCTATAGGTGCTATCCCTTTAGGCGTTGAACAAATCATGTTACTCCAGCCTGATCGTGTACTTATGTGGGAACAGTTTAGTCAAAGGCTTGATAATGTCTATTTTCAAGGAATGGTTAAACTCTCTTATGCGCTTTTTAACGATAAACCCAAACTCTATACTCTATTGGGAGAGATCACACACCATCAAGATCGCGCTTCTTCGCTCATCAATCAAGCCGATGCACGTATTCACATGATCTTGCAACAGATTCCAAAGAAGAGTCCTGAAATCTCCGCAGTCGTTATAGGCAGTAAGGAAAATTTTTCATTATGGGGAAGCCAATTTAAACGTTTTAATCAAATCCTCTCTTTCTTACATGTAAACAATAGTGCTTCAAAAAATTCCCTAAATGGTGCAACAAACATTGAAACAGTGCTTATGCTCAATCCCGATGTTATTTTTATTCCCTCCTATTTAGATCATCCACTAACCCCTGATGAAATCTACCACGATCCAAGATTTTTTCCTTTAAAAGCTGTCCAAAATAGACGCGTTTACGTTATCCCAAAAGGGATTACTAAAATGGAAGGTCCTGCGGAAGAGCCTTTGTTAATCATGTGGTTAGCGAACATTTTATACCCTGAACTTCGACCTTTTAAAGCATTACGTCACGCTATTGTCGAAACATACCAAGAGGTTTACGGGTATACCCCCAACGATACGCAAATAGATGAGCTACTGAACATTCAGCATAATCGTGGCTCAAATGGGTATGAAATTTTTTTAAAGGAGCCTTATGTCACGACCTTTTAAAACAACAGGTATCTACATTACGTCAGGGATAAACCGATGTGCTTATCATTGTAGGTATTGCCAACTGACGACCATAAAATCGAGTAAAAACATAACCATGGATAGGTTTACGGCTATTGTCAATCGCTTTATTGAATATAAGCACCTCAACCATTTAGAAGACTTTCGCGTTGATTTTTGGAATGGTTATACGTACGACTGTTCACTGACAGATTTTCAAAAAGAGCTTGATCTGCATAAAAAAGTGGGCGATTGGGAACTTAAAATCTTACTGTTGGGAGGAATGCCCCATATGGAAGACGCGATGTTAAAGCAGTGGTTTCAGGATAGAAAACATATCGGGAGCGAATTTGTTGCAGCAACTTACCTTGGATGCAAAGATCAACATGATTATTGGAATAACAAAAAAGGCAATTTTGAATTTTTAACAAAGGCTCAAAAAATAGCCTCTCGTGTTGGTCTTGATAATGTACAACGCCTCTTATTGACACGCTCAAGCCTCAATCACATGGAAGCACTTCTTGATACGTTAGATTCTCTTGAAATTCCTATCAAAGAAAGATGTGCATATCCTTTCTTTTACAGTGGATTAGCGAGACATTATGAGGATGAACGCGTCACACTCTCTTTGCTTGAGAATCAGCCAGAGCGTATAAAAGCGATCTATCGTAACGATAAAGAAAAATGGAAAAGTGAGCAAGAGTGGACTGAATATGCTCGAATAACAAGACACAAATATGAAGAAGATTCTGTACATTTAGTATTGACGGATGAGAATATTGAACGTATTGAATCTATTAGTTGCGAAGCGATTTTGGATGACTTAACCCATCGTACCCAAAAAGCCTATGCAATAGTACCTAGTCAAGAAGAGCTTGCGGAAAAATATGCAGATAAAACCAGTGAAAAAATTTATATGTTCCTTTGGGATATGGAATGCCTCTGGTTAGATCGCTATTTAAAAGAACATCCTCTTCAAGGTTTTGAACGGGCATTAACTCATTTTGGTCGGTAAATTTGAATTTTAAAGGTTTACATGTAATGTTTTTCAAAACGTATTCGATGCCTATTTTACTCCTTGTTTTACTCTGCTTGAGCGTTGTGGCACTCACCATTGGGCGTTATCCTATTCCTATCGGGGATGTGCTTTCCATCGTAGTGACCACACCACCAAACGCTTCACATCTCTCCAGTGATGCGCCATGGGTCATCGTAGAGATCGTACGGCTTCCACGCGTTTTGCTTGTTGTGCTCTCAGGAATGGGATTGGCGCTTGCGGGAGCTTGTATGCAAGGTGTGTTTCGCAACCCACTTGTAGGGCCTGAAGTGGTCGGAGTCAGTAGTGGAGCTTCCTTTGGTGGGGTACTTGCCATCATTTTGGGGTGGACATCGTGGGGCATTGTCGTTATGGCGTTTGGCTTTGGTGCATCGGCGCTGGTTGTCGCTTTTGTACTAGCAAAGTTTTCTGGCAAAGCAAGCATACTAGGCATCGTACTCTCAGGTGTCATCATCAGTTCATTTTTTGGAGCGTTAATGGGCGTAGCGCAATACTTTGCCGACCCACAGACAAAACTTCCTGGCATTATCTACTGGTTGATGGGCAGTTTTGCCGAAGCAACCTATGAAAAAGTCTCGATCATGAGTCTTGTCATGCTTTGTGCAGGGGGGCTTCTCATCGCTCTTCGTTGGCGCATCAACCTACTCTCTTTGGGTGAAAGCGACGCTACATCGCTTGGCATTAATGTGCATTTTTTGCGTTGGAGCATCGTCGCCCTTGTCTCGCTCATCGTCGCAGCGCAAGTTTCCGTCAGTGGCGGTGTCGGCTGGGTAGGACTGGTCATTCCCCATTTCGCACGCATGCTCACAGGGGCGGAACACACAAAACTTTTACCCGTTTCCGCTTTGATGGGAGGTATTTATCTGCTCATGATGGATACACTTGCACGTACCCTTACACCGCAAGAAATCCCCATAGGACTGATCACGGCACTCATCGGAACACCTATCTTTGCGGTCGTATTTTGGAAAATGCAAGGCAAAGGATGGAGCCATGAATAACGCCATATGCTTTGAAAATTTGGGTTTTACGTACACACACGAAACGTGGGTTTTTCGACACTGTAACGCAATGATAGAAAAAGGCAGTGTCTTTGCTATATTAGGGCCAAACGGCAGAGGGAAAACAACACTTCTCAAAGCCCTTTTAAAACTCCATAAACCTAGTGAGGGCTCACTTGAAGTACATGGAAAAATAGCATTTGTGCCACAACTCTTTTCGGTCACGTTTGCCTACACTGTTTTAGATATGGTATTGATGGGTCGCGCTTCAAAAATCGGGCTTTTTTCACAACCAAGTGCCAAAGATCGTACCATCGCTTTAGCATCACTGGAACGTTTTGGCTTGGCACATTTAGCACATCACTCGTTTGATGAACTCTCAGGTGGTCAACGGCAGCTTGTCATCATCACGCGCGCACTCGTAGCCGAAGCGGACATACTCGTTTTGGACGAACCAACCTCCGCACTCGATATGAAAAATCAAGCTTTAGTGCTTTCATGGATACACCGACTCTCCAAAGAAGACGGCTTAACCATCGTCTTTACCACACACCATCCGCACCATGCCCTTGCCGTGTCCGATAACGCGCTACTAATGATAGATGAAGCCTCTTTTGCATATGGAAAAAGCCAAGAAGTGCTAAATGAAGCCAATCTTTTGGCACTTTACGGTGTACCGCTTAAGCATGTGATCTTTGAATTTGAGAATGAAACGGTGGAGAGTTTTGTGCCCGTGTTCAAGAAGTGATATTGTAGCTACTTTTTTAGTTTGATGAAAAATAAACCACTCTATCGTTATGTATTAATAAATACTACGATATACTCTCCTTAATTCTTTGAGGAGGTTTACGATGAGTGAGGTTTACTCTATCTTTTTATCGGCTGTTTTTTCGAGTTTTCTTGTGACGATGGGCATTATTGTGGTTGTTGGGTCGTTGTATTACCTGACATTTAAGTGCTTTGCTTCGTATATCTCGTTTGATAAAATCGCTCAAAAACACCGTATGCAGGCTCAAGATACCCATTCCCAAGAGAGTTCTTCACTTTAGCCTTCGTTATCCATTGACATTACATAACACTATGTGACATAATTTTATTAACATTCAAAGAGAGTGAGCTTTGATGCATCAAGCATAAGGAAGTGTGTTATGAAAATAAGTGCAAGAAATCAAATCGTTGGTAAAGTCTCTGAGATCAAAAATGGTCCTGTCAACAGTGAAGTTATTGTTGCAACGGCAGGTGGCGATCAAATCGTTTCGGTCATCACCAACAGTGCGGTTGTATCACTGGGTTTAAAAGTGGGTTCTGAGGCTGTGTGTATTTTTAAAGCGCAAAGTGTTCTTCTTGCAAAAGCAGACATCGCCTTAGCGGTCAGTGCCCGCAATAAAATCAAAGGGACTATTTCTGAGATCAAAGATGGTGCTGTGAATTGTGAGGTGATTATCGCTACGGCTGGTGGTTTGAATGTCACTGCTATCGTAACCGAAGATGCGAAAAAAGAACTTTCTCTTGCAAAAGGCGACACCGTTTATGCCATCATCAAAGCTTCAAGCATTTTAGTAGGCGCGAACTAAGCGTTACATGTAAACTATTTTTCGAAGGTTTTAAAGTACCACATCAGCGCGAACATCAAGCCTGATGTGGTTGCGATGCTCTCATCAAACATAAATTCAACGGTCTCTTCACGCTTAAGGTAAATCACTTCGATGTTCTCATTTTCAATGCCACCGCCCTCATTGACTTTCATGCTATCATCAAGCACAGCATAATAAAGCGTTTGACGACCACCTGCAAAGCCAACTGCGGTATAAAATGAAGAGATTTTTTCAAGTTTTTCAAGCGGTACATCATACCCTGTCTCTTCGATGATCTCTTCTTGCGCAATTTCAATGAGGCTTTTGTCTTTATCGACGATGCCCGCACATAACTCATAGGTAAAACCGTCTTTGTTTTTCACGTAGATGGAAGGGCGAAACTGCTTCACGAAAACGAACGAATCCAAATCCTTGTGGTACAGTAAAATCGCAACGCTATTGTGCGTATCGACGATGTCCCAGCGCTTTTCAACGTTGTTGTGCAGATAAAACATACTTTTGGGCTTGATGTAGTCTGAATGTACGCACTCCTCAACCCTAAGCACCTCAATCGTATGTTTCATCGCCTAAATCCATCCTTTTTTCTTGAAGTACAAGATCGGCGTGACCGCGGAAAGTACCATCAAGACAAGCGAAAAGGCGTACCCATAGTCCCAATGAAGCTCAGGCAAGACTTCAAAGTTCATCCCATAAATACTCGCAATCAACGTCGGTGGCAAAAAGATCACGTTCATGATCGTAAAGATTTTGATGACCTTATTTTGCTCAATGTTCAAAACACCGAGGAAGATATTTTGCAAGTAATCGAGCCTTTCAAAGTTAAACTCGGTGTAATCAATCAACGACTTAATATCTTTAAGCATGATGACAATATCGGCACGCAAAGAGCTGTCATCGTATTTGTTAGATTTGATAAATGAAGTGAGGATGCGCTGTTTATCCATAAGGTTTTCGCGAATATTCATGTTCAAATCTTCAAACGAGGAGATCTTCTCCAACATCTCAGCATCATCGTTGGTGTAGTCGGTAAAGACGTGTTTGCGTAGGCGCGTGATGTCTTTTGAGAGTTTTTCAATAACGTCGGCATCGGCGTCAATTCTGATGTCAATAAGCTGAGAAAAGATGTAATAACCGTTTTTAAATTCACGAGGAGCATAGTAAAAACGCTTACTAAATTCTTCAAAAGTTTTGAGCTCTTTATAGCGAATAGAGATAAGAAGATTGCCTTGGAGAATAAACGAAACGGTCTCATTGTGCGCGTTTTCATCCTCAGAGATCAAGAAGAAACTGTTGATTTCAATCTTTTTGTCCTCTTCCCAATAACGTGAAGATATCTCGATCTCCTCACTTTCTTGTTTGGTAGGAAAGTCTATACCAAAGGTTTTTTCCACAAAGACGATCTCTTCGCTTGTTGGAAGCAGCATATCAAGCCAAACGACTTTACTCTTTTTGTCTTCATCATGATCAAACTCGCTCAGATCGGTAATGACTTCTAATTTGTTACTATTTTTAAAAAAACATCGTATCATAGGCTGACTCTTTTTTGATCATTTTTACACAAATTTTATTCTAGCGCAAAATGGTTTCATTTTGTTTACATGTAAAGACTAACTTTGCTTTGGCTCAAAAGGATAAGCAAGGTTAAAATTCTCTTCCTTGTAAGGAATTGTATCGCTGTTTTCTAAAGCACTGTCAACTTTTTTTCTTAGTTCGCTAGTATAATCTATAAAGGCTTTAAGTTCATTTCCACCCAGCGCACTTTTTGCGATTTTAACGACACTCGCAGGATTGATCGCAACATTGTTACGGTACAAACCAAAATGCAGATGCGGTCCACTGCTAAGACCTGTATTGCCCACATAAGCAATCACTTGACCTTGCTTCACACTTTGCCCACCACGCAGACCTTTGGCAAAGCCGTTCAAATGTCCGTAAAGCGTTTTAAAACTACTGTCATGGGTGATCTCAACGGTATTACCATATCCTCCTCTTTCACCCACAAAAGCGACCTTACCATTGCCTGCAGCTTTAACGGGTGTACCAACACTCGCCGCATAATCAATACCTAAATGCGCTCGATATTTGAGTAAAATCGGGTGCCAGCGCATTTGCGTAAACGGAGAGGAGATACGGGTGTAATTAACAGGACTTGAGAGCAAAAAACTGTCGAGTTCTTGACCTTTAGGGTCATAATAGTTCTCTTTGTAAAAATAGATGTAGTTTTTCTTTTTGGCTGTTTCGACCATTGAAACGTCAATTTTGATTGAGCCAAACAGTTTTCCAAGACGTCGTTTCTGTTGATATAAAAGAACGAGTTTATCGCCTTTTTGAAGGTTTCTAAGGTTCACTTCGCCACGAAAAGTCTGCGCAAACTCATTGGCTAAGGCATAACTATTGGTCGCATTGAGAATATCAACAAAAGGGGAACTGTGAATTTCTATGGCTAAAGAGCGACTCTCTTGTTGGAGTACAATAGGTGTTATTTCCATCACAAACTTGTCATCTTTTTTCTTAAGATGCATTTGAAGCTCTTCACCAATAGGAATTAAAACTTGCTCAAGCTGATTGTCTTCACTTTTAAGCACCTGATACTTTACGCCTGCAACAATTTCAGCTGCTAACTCTTGTTCTTCTTTATCCAATGAATAATAGATCGATGAGGGGAGATGATTTTTATCTAAAAATGTCAGAAACGTTTCACCTTTGGGCCACTTTAACTCTTCCATATAAGCGGCAGTGGAAAACGATAAAAAAAGAGATAATACTACGATAATTTTTGCCATTTGCACCCCCTAGTTCTTTTTCGATTTTATCTGAACAAATCTTACAAAACGCCTAAAACGCTTTGCTTCCAAAAAAGAAGTTTTTTTAAAACAGTTATAGTATAATCTCTCTCATAAAAATAAAAGGGCTGTTATGCACCCTTCAAGGAGTTCCCGTTGAACAAGCTATTTTTGGTTATGTGTCTGTTTTTGTTTGGCTCATTTGCAGAAGCCCAATCGTTTTTTAAAGAGTTCAAAACATCTGTTTTAGAATCAAATGAAAACCGAATCGTGATTACTGATTCACCCGAATTCGTCGTTGGCGCGAGCGGTGTTGTCAGCCACAAATTTGACGCAACCCATGCAACGATTATTTCACGTGTTGATGTTATCAGTAAAGATGGTACAAAAGCTGTTTTAAACGTTGCAAAATTTGAGATGCTCGCTCAAGGTGCTTTTCCTGATACCGGTGTTAAACCTGCTGTTGGCGATGAAGTGACCATTAACTATCTTTATGACCGCGCACTCATCATTGCACCAAACCAAAACGTTTACAATGAAGTAACGAAAAGTTTTAACACGATTACATGGATTCATCCTGACATCGTTGCCGCATATTTAGCCAAGATTTATCGCCCAAATCCAGATAAAGAGATTTTCAGACAAGCGTGCTACCAAAATGCTGCTTCTATCATTTTCTTTGGCATTGAGAACAAAGGATTTTTCGTCGATTGTCACAACTTCCGTATTGTTAAAAGTATCGACGTTAAAAGTAGCGGTGAGACGATGCTCCCATTTTATTCACGTATCAATAAGCAGATTGATTCATCATGGTTTAACTGGAACAGTGGAACGATTGCCGAATACAACAACTACTATGCGTATCTTTTAGGTCAGACCAATACGTTAAAAGGTGCTGGCATTGATGGAATTTTGTTGAAATTACCATTTGACATTGTAGAGAGAAAAGACACCCTAT
>DBTO01000083.1 GCA_002307095.1 Sulfurospirillum sp. UBA1314 | reverse complement strand
GAGCGAATCATTGAAATTACCGCTTTTTTAGACAATGGTATTCCTGTCATTACGCTTCAAAACAATGCAGGGCGCATTGAAGATGCGATCATTGAGAAAATCTTTGACCCTTATTTTACGACCAAAGAGTCTAGCAGTGGACTTGGGCTTTACATGAGTCAGATGATCATTGAAAAAAATGGTGCGACACTGCGTGTTGAAAATGTTGATGACGGCGTTAGGTTTACAATTATCTTTTAGTTTTTATATTTAACACAAATTTAATACTTCCCCCTTTTCTCCCCTTTTTTACTGATACTATTTCCAATGAGGCATTCGTGCTGGTTGATCTTTAAATCGTCGACATTTTTTCATGCCCACGGAAAAGTGTAGAAGATTTGGAATTCAATTTTTCAAAGGAGGAAACATGAAAAATTGGGACAAAGTGTTACTTGGGTTATTCATGTGTCTGAACCTCTTCTCTGTCGGTCTAAATGCCGAGGGGATGGAGGGAATGCAGATGACTAAGGAAGCAAGAGATGTCATTGCTAATCCTAAAGGGACAAAGGAAAGCAGAGGCGTTATCTCGTTGCAAGACTACATTGTAGAAGAGCAGGCGATGTATGACTGGCTCTTTAAGAACCATCCTATTTTTACCAAATACGGTGGAAAAACGGTCGGTAAACTTGATGTTGCGGATCGCGGACATGAGTGGCTAGCAGAAGGTCATGGTAAAGACTTCTCAAAAGCGAGTAAACGTAGCGGTGGAGAGGGTGTAACCTCCATGATGTACAGGGTTGCAAGAACATCAACACTTGCGTATCCAAACAAATTCATTGGGCCTGAAAAATGTGGTGAGTGTCATGCCGCTCAATACGAGACATGGAGTAGATCACGACACGCAACAACCATTCGCTTCCCGGGTGAACATCCTGAAGTGAACAACAAGTTGAATGATCCTGTTTTTTCAAGCGATACAGCCTCTATTTTGCCACAAGGTATTACACCTGATGTCATTTACTGTACGGTTGGACATTTACGAACTAAACTAGGATTCTTTGATGCGTGGTTACTTCGTGGAACCTACCATGTTGAGGGTGGTCTTCTTAAAAATGGTACCGGTCAAATCACGGCAGGTGCAAACCAATTCCAACGCACATGGGCACTCAATCTTACCCCTGAAGTTGCACAAAAAATCAAAAAATATGTTCCTGATTTTCCTGTAACGTTAGCGGAATATGGTGAAAATGGTGGTTATGTAAGAGGTTTAGCGTCATACGCGGCCAAATACAAAAAATCAATGGCATTCCAATCGTCTACGTCTTACTGTGAAGTATGTCACCCTTGGAAGTTTGATTTCAAAAACCAAAACGAGTTCTTTTCAGCATTGGGTAATGCAAAAGAGCTTCAAAAACACACCATCTCTAAAGGAATTTCCTGTGAAGAGTGTCATGGCGCAGGTGGTCACTTAGAGGGCGGTTCTGGTCTTCTTACCTCAAACTGTGAGCGTTGTCACCAACGATTTGGGTACAGTCCTGATTTGGCGAAAAATCCTGCCAATGCGGGTAAACCCGATCTTGCACTCAGTTCAAAATTCAAATCCATGGGACCTGGTTGTGGTACGGAAGGAGCACAGTCTTACTTTACAGCGCACTACGATAAAGGGATGAGATGTTCTACTTGTCATGATCCTCATGATGTAACAGGCCCTGTTAGCGGTGAGAAAGATCTCAAAGGAGTGGTGAACTACAATCCAAATGCGGGCTATTTGAGTTCATTGTACTCTAAACCAAAAATGAAGAAGAATTGTGCGGATTGTCATAAAGATCAAGCTTATATCCAATCTAAAGCGGATACACATAGTAAAAATACGTGCCAAAGCTGTCATATGCCATACACAATGAGTTGTGAAAACTTCTATGCGATCCAATTCCAAGATCAAGCGGGATTTGATACCACGCGAAGATCACATATCTGGAAAATTCAAGTAGATCCAAAAATGAAAACAATGGTTCCAAGCTCTGCAGCTACGGGTCCTAGAGATACGAAAGATTGGCATTTTGATAGAAATGACAAGGGCCGTAACTTTATTGATCTTATGTGGGCGTGTGCCAGTACCAGTTGGGCAGATAAAGACAAAATCGATACGAAAGGGTGTCACAGTATCGTTCAGTCTGAACTCAAAGAGACGCTTCACTTCAAAGATCAAAAACAGGTCTATGATGAAGTTATGGGATGGCAAACTCCTGTGAAAGAGAAATACACACAGGTCAAAGTGGGCATCCAAGGGCTTTACGCCATGCTAGAAGTCAAAAAACTTACATCATCGGATAAAACCAGAGTGTACGAATTGATTGAAAAAGCGCAAGAGACCGTAGATCTTCTTGAGAGAGATGGTTCTTGGGGCGTGCATGGTTACAAATATACCAAACAACGCGTAGATGCGGCCGTTGAGTATGTCAACGAAGCACAAAGAATTGTTGGTAAAAACGTTAAATAACGTCAGCTTTACAAGAGGTAGCGTAGGTTCTTGGGCTTTGCCCAAGAACCATTATAAAAACAGAAGGGTATCGAGATGAGAAGTAAAAAGATTTCTATAGGATTATTTGTATTTATTTGTTTGGTTTCTGGGGCGTCTGCTGGTGAGCTAAAAACACAAGTACAAAAAGAGTCATATAGCATTGGTGTTTCCACTGGAAGCTATATCTCCAATCAACTTTTTGAACAGTCTGAAATGGGCGCAAAAGTAGATGTGGATGCCGTTATTGATGGTTTTTTAGATGCGCTCAAAAAGCAACAAAAACTGAGTGATGAAGAGATTGTTACCCATCTCAATAACCGTGCGGAGACGCTCAATAAAGTGAGTCAAGAAAAATTCAAACAAGCCTTAGATAAAAACATTGCCGAGGGCAAAAAATATTTAGCGCAAAATGCAAAAAATAAAAAAGTAACAACGACTAAATCGGGATTGCAATACGAAGTGCTCACGCTTGGTGCGGGTGCAAAACCACAAAAAGAGAGCATTGTGCTGATGAATTATAAGGCGTATTTGGTGAATGGTAAAGTATTTGATGACACGTATGAGCGCAAAGAGCCAGCGCATCTTTCCATGATCAACATTGTGGATGGATTACAAGAGGGTTTGATGCTGATGAATGAGGGATCTAAATACAAATTGGTCATCCCTAGTGAGCTTGCATACGGCAGTGCTGACATGCAAGAAATCCCAGGAGGTTCAACGATTATTTTTGAAGTAGAATTGATGAAAGTGCTTAAACCAGGTGAGCTTGCCAACAGTGCAAAACCACTTAGCGAAGAGGAAATGAAGCAAGCCCACGGTATCGAGAAAAAGAAACTGTAGGTTTTGTGTATTCATCTACACGAATTGGAGGAGAAGATGGAAAATGACGGGAAAAGAAGAGCTTTTCTAAAAGTTTTAGGTCTTGGTTCTGTGACATTGGGCACTGCGGGTTACAGTGTTGTCAGTGAAGCAGGAAAAACAGAGAAGAAACCACATTATGGGATGATTTTTGATCAAAACAAATGTGTTGGGTGTACCGATTGTGAAGTAGCGTGTCGAAAAGTGAATGCCGTGCCTGAAGGTCAAGTGAGGCTTTATGTTGAGAACAAAACCGATCCTGAGACTCCGATGGAGAAGCGGTATGTGCGTGTTTCATGTCAGCAGTGTGAAGACGCTCCGTGTGTTGCGGTGTGCCCCAGCAAAGCCTGTCATAGAGATGCTAAAACAGGCATCGTGACGATGAATCCTGATGACTGCATCGCCTGTAAATACTGTGTTGTGGCGTGTCCGTACGATGTGCGTTTTATCAACCACAAAACCAAAGCGGCTGAAAACTGCAATTTTTGTCTGAATACGAATTTCGCCAAAGGCAAAGAGCCTGCTTGTGTGGAAGCGTGTAAATACAAAGCACTCGTATTTGGTGACTTAAACGATGAAGCTTCGTACATCAATCAGATCTTACATGTAAAAGATTCCGTGCGCATGAAGCCAACCTTTGGAACGAAGCCAAGTTTGCGCTACATACCAGTTGTTAAGGCGGGGGTGTGATATGAATGGTGCGATTAATTTTACCTACGGATTTTCACATGGCGTTGAGTGGGGCTGGCCGATCGCGGTGTATCTGCTGCTTGCGGGCATTTCGGGTGGTGCTTTGATTGTTGCTTTGTTGGTACGTTTTTATAAAAAACAACAGGTTGATACGCCCCTTTTGAAGGCTGCCTCTTTGGTTTCGTTTGTGACCATTGCGTTTGGTATGGTCTTCTTGGTGGGTGATTTGGAAAAACCACTCTATTTTTGGAAGATTTTGATTCACTATAATTTCTCTTCGGTTATGTCGATCGGTGTTATGGCAATTTCGATTTATATTCCTTTGACTTTGGTGATGTGTCTGTATCTGTTTGAGAAAGAGATCTCTGTGATTTTGGCAAAAAAGAGCAAACTTGTAGGCTATTTTGCGATGGTTATGAGTATTTTGACGCGATTTCGCCCTTTGGTTGAAGTGTTAAGCGTTGTGTTTGCTGTGGTGATTTGTGCGTATACGGGCTTTTTAATTTCAGTTTTGGTACGCTTTCCTATTCTCAATACGGCGATTCTTCCAGCACTTTTTGTGGTCTCTGGACTTTCAGCAGGCACGGCGTCTGCTGGTATGGTCGCTTCGTGGTTCTTTAAAGAAGATGCCCATTCGTCAGATATGAAAACCTTGCATGTCATCGAATGGCCGATTATGGCGGTTGAGATTATGCTCATTGCGATGTTGTTTGTCTCTTTGCTTGTCGGCAACGAGTTTCAACAAACCACCACTGTTGCGTTTCAAAGTGGCGTGTATGCCAACCTCTTTTGGTTTGGTGTGATGGGTCTTGGTTTTGGACTTCCTTTGGTGCTTAACTTTGCGTTGGGCAAACACGTAGCGCATTCGCAAATGGCTTTTTACCTCTCAGGAATGGCGAGTGTTTTAGGCGTTTTATGCCTAAGGATGTTTATTATCTACGCAGGGCAAACGTTTGGCGTGTGAGACGTATCGATTTGATTTTAAAGGTTTAGCATGAAGATTATATCTCTTTTAGGAAAACACTTTTTTTCGTATCCGTTTATCCTCTTCATGTTGTTTCTCTTAGGCTGGGGTGCCGGTGTGGCGACGTTTATCGAGAGTGCTTACGACACGCAGAGTGCGAAAGTCGTGGTCTATGATGCCTTATGGTACGAAGGGGTGATGCTTCTGCTCACCCTCTCTTTGATCGGCATTATCTACAAAAATAAAATGTGGAAAAAGTTTGGTGCGTTTGTGCTGCATGTAGCGTTTGTGGCGATTTTGATTGGTGCGGGATTGACGCGTTATTTTGGGTATGAGGGCATTATTCATATCCGAGAAGGCATGAGTGAAAACGAGATGCTCAGTGTTAAAGCCTATTTTCAAATCAGAACCGAAAAAGAGATGTTTGAGTTCCCACTGGCTCTTGCGCAACTGGGCGATAACAGCTTTTCGTACCGTGAAATGATCGATGGAAAAGTTTTACATGTAAGCTATAAAAGCTTTCGTGCAGGCTCCAAAGGGGAGCTAGGAACATTGATGGTGGATGTCACGTATGATAACAAAACACGAACCGCCAAAATAGAAGGCGGAGCTGGCTGGATTGAGCCTCCAACCGTGCTTCGTTTTGATAATGTCGAAATAGCCCTCTCGTGGGGCGCCAAAGTCGTAGAACTTCCTTTTGCCCTTAAACTCGTTGATTTTCAGCTTGAGCGTTATGCAGGTTCCATGAGTCCCTCGTCGTATGCGAGCGAGATCGAAGTGATGGATGCCTCTTCTAAAAGTGTCCAACCGTACCGCATTTTTATGAACCATCCGCTCACCTACAAAGGGTACACATTCTTTCAATCCTCCTACGATACGGACGAGAAAGGAACGATCTTGGAAGTCAATAAAGACCCCGGCAAATGGCCGACCTATTGTGGGTATTTTTTACTCTGTGTTGGATTTGTCGGCAACTTTTTTACCAAAGGAAGCAGGTTTTTAAGACTGCGCGCCTTTTTGCAAAAAAGCGCTTTAGCCCTTCTTTTACCACTGTTTTTAAGTGCAAGCTTGCCTTTAAAAGCAGACACTACCGACTCTCTGGAGCAGTTTCGTAAAAACTCGTATGAGCATGCCAATGGCGCGTTTAGTGCTCTGTTGGTGCAAGATTATGGTGGGCGCATCAAGCCTATTAGCACCGAAGCGGTTGAAATTGTCCATAAAATCACGGGTAAGAGTTCTCTTTTTGGGTTGAGTCCTGAGCAGATGATCTTGGGTATGAGCGCCAATGCAGCGCTTTGGCAAGAGTTTCCGATCATCAAACTCGCCAACCCCACCCTTAAAAAAGTGCTGGGTTTAGCGCCTGAAACCGAGTATGTGAGTTTCGCGTCGATGTTCGATGAAGAGGGCTACTACAAACTGGCAAAGCACGTCAGTGCTGCTAACCAAAAAGCGCAGTCCAAACGCGACACCTTTGATAATGACGTGATTAAATTCGATGAAAAACTCAATATCGCCTACCTCACGCTCAAAGGGGATTTTTTTAAATTTATCCCTATTCCTAACGACCCTGCGCACACATGGATTGCTCCCAATGATGCCTTTAACCATCCCTTGGTGAGTCGCGATGTTAAAAGTGTGCTCAATGACTACTTTGTAGCGCTTCAAGAGGGCATTTCGACCAATCAGTGGGAAAACGCTAATCTAGCCCTTGCAAAACTCAAAGAGAATCAAAGAATCCAAAGTGAAGCGATCGTGCCAAGCGAGATGCGCGTGCGTGCGGAAGTGCTTTATAACCACATGGGTCTGTTTCAAAAACTCGTTGGATTTTACTTCCTTCTTGGCTTTGGCGCATTTGTTTTGGCGGTCTACTCCATCTTTACATGTAAACATTATCGTGCGCTTGAAAAAGGCGTTTTGGGCTTTTTTATCGTAGCTTTTGGCGTGCATACGTTTGGGTTGGCGTTGCGATGGTATATCTCGGGACATGCCCCATGGAGCGATTCGTACGAGTCGATGGTTTACATCGGCTGGTCTGCTGGGTTTGCGGGCATCATGGTCTTTCGCAAATCCATTCTCTCTTTAGCCGCCGCGGCGATTTTAGCGGCGATTGTGATGCTCGTCGCACACATGAGTTTTGTCAATCCGCAGATCACGAATTTAGTCCCTGTGTTAAAATCGTATTGGCTTACCATTCATGTCTCGGTCATTACAGCAAGTTACGGCTTTTTGGGGATGGGCGCACTGCTTGGGTTGATCACCTTGGTGCTCATGATGC
>DBTO01000098.1 GCA_002307095.1 Sulfurospirillum sp. UBA1314 | reverse complement strand
TATGTTAAAATCGTTATAAAAATAGCAAAAGGTGTTAGGATTCTATGGCGTATGAACATGCGATTGTTTTAACAGGCGGCATTGCCACTGGTAAAAGTACGGTCTCGTCAATGCTAAAGTCACATGGTTTTGATGTGATCGACGCAGACGTGATCGCGAAAGAGGTTTTGCCTTTACATGTAAAAGAGGTTGAAGCACTTTTTGGGGAGCGTGTCATTAAAGAGGGTGCAATAGATCGTAAAGCGCTTGGAGCACTGATTTTTAATGATAAAGCAGAGCGTGAAAAGCTCAATGCCTTTTTGCACCCATTGATTCGTCAAGAGATTTTTAGGCGTTGTGATCTCTTAGAAGTGAAACAAAAGCCTTATATCATCGATATTCCACTCTATTTTGAGAGTGATGGCTACGCGTGTAAGCTGGTTGCTGTTGTGTATGCGCCTGTTGAGGTTCAACGAAAGCGATTGATGATCCGAGAAGATTTTACAAAAGAAGAGGCACAAAAGCGCATTGATGCTCAGATTAGCATTGAAGAGAAGAAAATCTTAGCCGATTTTCTCATTAACAACTCCTTTGATATGAAATTTTTAGAGAGTGAAATCGAAAAATTTATCAAATTTGTACGAGGTTCTTATGCACATTGCAAAATATAATGCGAATGGCAATGACTTTATTATTTTTCATACCTTTGTTGAGGTGGATCGAAGTAAACTTGCTCAGCAACTCTGTGATAGACAAAAAGGTGTGGGAGCCGATGGGTTGATTGTCTTGCTGCCACATGGAGAATATGACTTTAAATGGCAGTTTTATAACAACGATGGAAGCATCGCTTCGATGTGCGGTAATGGTACGCGTGCGTGTGCGCACTATGCCTTTACAAACCAGCTTGCAAACGCTTCGATGCGCTTTTTAACAGGAGCTGGTGTGATTACTTCTGTGGTCGAAAATGATGTTGTTGAAACAGAGTTAACCACGCCCAAAGTGCTCAGTGAATCGTTTGTGGAAAATGGATTAATATGGCATTTCTGTGATACGGGAGTTCCCCATTTGGTGACGTTTGTGGAGAATCTTGACTGCTTTGATAAAGTCATTGCACGTCAAATGCGCTACAAATACAATGCCAATGTAAATTATGCAAAACTCGAAAAAGATGCTTTACATGTAAGAACCTATGAACGTGGAGTTGAAGATGAGACACTTGCGTGTGGTACGGGGATGGCAGCATGTTTTTACAGTGCGTATAGTCAAAAACTCGTTGGACCACAAGCCAATGTTTATCCTTCCACAGGAGATGAGTTAGGCTTACGCATTGAACATCAGAGACTTTTTTTCAAAGGTAAAGTTCAAAAAGTCTTTGAAACGGTATTGGAACTTTAATTTCGTGAAATTAGTTTCAACTCTTTTTATCGCCTCGTGTCTATTTGCACAAAGTGCACTTTATGCAGGAGGGTTCTCTCCCGCCTATTATCAACTTGAAGAGGGACCAAAACAAAAAGAGGAGTTTATTCGCGAGATGAAGATTCTTGTGGATAAAGGGAACGATGATATTAAAAAAGATCGAGAATTTATCACCAATTTTTTTGCAAAAGCAATGCCCGATGCGTTTCGGGGGCTTAATCAGCAAAATGTAGGTTATTTAATCTCTTTGCGCAATAAATATGGTATCGAATCACTCTTTGATCGAGATGAATACTTCAAACGAATTGATGTTATTCCTACTTCGTTAGCCTTAGCGCAAGCTTCATTGGAAAGTGGATGGGGAAAAAGTCGATTTGCAAGAGAAGCCAATAACCTTTTTGGCCACTGGACCTATTCAGGTGTGGGGTTAATATCTCAAAATAAGACGGTTCCTAAAACACAGATGATTCGTATTTTTGGGTCTTTGCAAAAATCCGTTAACTCTTATATGCTTAATCTGAATACCAATGACGCGTATAGCCTCTTTCGCGAAAGAAGACTCATCGCCCGCAACAGTGGAAAATTGTACACAGGACTTGATGCGGCTAAGACGATGGTGAATTATTCAGAACTCAAAGAAGAGTATAACAAGATGGTTAAAGAGATGATAGAGCAAAACAATCTCATTATTTACGATAAATAGATTGTTTTAGAGGTTCGCTTCTTTCATAAGTTCTGTTTGATAGTGGGTAATAATTGGGTCGATAATCTCATCGTACAAACCACCTTCCATAATCGCATCCAATCGGTACAACGTAAGCCCTACTCTGTGGTCTGTAATGCGGTTTTGCGGATAGTTGTAGGTGCGAATTCGAGCACTTCTATCGCCTGAGCCAACTTGTGTTTTTCGCGCTTCACTTTCTTTGGCATTACGCTCTTGCATCTGTATGTCATAAAGCTTAGCTTTGAGAACTTTCATCGCAGCATCTTTGTTCTTATGCTGGGATTTTCCATCTTGATTGACAACAACAAGTCCTGTAGGTAAGTGGGTGATTCTAACGGCACTATCGGTTGTATTGACCGATTGTCCACCGTTTCCTGAAGACCTCATAACATCGACTTTCAAATCTTTTTCGAGTATCTCAATTTCAACATCATCGACTTCTGGCATAACTGCAACGGTAACGGCTGAAGTATGTACGCGACCTTGTGATTCGGTCAATGGAACACGTTGAACTCTATGGACGCCACCTTCGTATTTGAGACGCGAAAAAGCACCCTGCCCTTTAATAAGCGCAATAACCTCTTTATAGCCATTAAGTACACCTTCACTTAAAGAGACAACTTCCACTTTCCAACCACGATTTTCAGCGTAACGAAGATACGATTTAAAAAGATCCGCTGAAAAAATAGCAGCTTCATCGCCACCTGTTCCTGCTCGAATTTCTAAAAAGATATTGCGATCATCATTAGGGTCTGTTGGGAGTAAAAGAAGTTTAATTTCCTCTTCAATCTCTTCTTTGCGAGGTTCCAGAACCCTGAGCTCATCTTTTGCAAGTTCACCAAGTTCTTCATCATCGAAAAGAAGTTTGTTCTCCTCAATTTGCTCTAGTGTTGAAAAATATTCCAGTGTTTTGTCTTTGATTTTCTCTAATCCTGACTGCTCTTTAGAAAGTGCGGTCATTTTCTTAATATCAGTGGCGATATTAGGATCACTTAAAAGTGTAGAGAGTTCATTATAACGTTCAAGAAATGGGAGCAATTTATCTTTCAACATAGGAGGGAACTAAAATAAAGAGGGAGTTGCCGCAAGTTATGCAGCAACACTACCTAGCGTATTAACGAGTTGTGACAATCTGCTTACACGACGCGCAGCTGTATTTTTGGTTAAAATACCTTTGCCTGCATAAG
>DBTO01000018.1 GCA_002307095.1 Sulfurospirillum sp. UBA1314 | reverse complement strand
ATAAAATTGTCACCCTTTTTCATGAGTATCTCTTTCAAACCAAGCAATTTGATGCAATTTATTGCCATATTTTACACGATAACACGCGCGCATTACGGTTCAACCTTTCCCTTGGTTATGTGCTCTTTGCAGAGTATGAACAGACCAATGCGTATAAGCTCACACACGAAAACTATGCCCAAGCCAATGCCAAAATTCTCAAAATTCTCAAAAGAGAACGACCATGATCATCGGCAATCACGACACCGACAAAGCGGTTTTCATCATCGCAGAACTCTCCGCCAATCACAACCAAGAGTTTAATGTAGCACGCGATGCGATTAAAATCGCGCATGAAGCAGGCTGCGATGCGATCAAATTTCAGACCTATACGGCTGATTCTTTAACTTTAAATATCAAAGAAGACAAGTTCAAAGCAGGTGATTTGTGGAGCGATGAATACCTCTACGATCTCTATGAGCGTGCAGCGATGCCCTACGCATGGTATACACCTTTAAAAGCCTATGCGGACGAGCTTGGCATACTGCTTTTTTCCTCTCCCTTTGATCACGAAGCGGTGGATGTGTTAGAGCGTATCGATGTTCCCTCCTATAAAATCGCTTCGTTTGAGATCGCCGATATTCCACTTATTCGCTATGTTGCCTCCAAACAAAAGCCCATCATCATCTCCACGGGCATTGCGAACATTGAAGATATTGAGCTAGCGATTCTTACATGTAAAGAAGTTGGCAATGAAAATATTGCGCTTTTAAAATGCACCAGTGCCTATCCCGCAACGCCTGAGAGCATGAATCTTCTCACACTTCACGATATGCACAAACGCTTTGGATGTGAAGTGGGACTTTCCGATCACACGATGGGTATGGAAGCTATCGTCGCTTCGATAGCCCTTGGAGCGCGCATAATCGAAAAACATTTCACACCCGATGAAACCCTCGATACGCCCGATAAAGCCTTCTCGCTCACACCAGCACAGCTTCAAAACATGGTAATCTCCATTCGTAAAACCGAAGCGATGCTAGGGAAAGTGAATTATGCTGATAAAAATAAAACGTACGCACGCAGTCTTTATGTGAGTCGCGATATTCAAAAAGGGGAGCCATTGAGCAAAGAGAATGTCAAAAGCATTCGCCCAGGTGATGGTCTGCATCCTCAATATTACGAAGAAATTTTAGGCAAAATCGCAACATGCAATATCAAAGCAGGAACCCCACTAAGCCAAGCACTCATCGACTGGAAACCCAAAGCCTAATGAACATTCTGATTCTTACGCGCATCGCCAATAAAAATGGCAACTCTATCTACAACTCGTACACGCAAGGCATCACGAATAATTATCCCAATGCCATTGTCATGGACTACTTTGATCTCTACTTTGAAAGGGGAAAAAGTGGATTTGAGCAGACAATTTTAGAGCAGATGGCACAGCACCACATTAATGTCGTTTTTATCAATTTTGTCAGTGGCGATTTAACCTTTGATATCGCCTTTTTAGAAAAACTCTCTCAACACTGTTATATGGTAATGAATTTTTACGATGGAGAACTCTTTTTTGAGCCGATTGATCGCTACTATGCACAATGTGCTGACGTGGTATTCATTCCAGCATCATCGTACTTTACCTATAACTATAAACTTCTTGGTATCAATGCTATCTCAACACTCTCCTTTTTTGATAGTCATTTATACACTCCAAAAGAGATTACTAAAGATATCGATATCTCTTTTGTCGGGGATGTTAGTAAAAAATCACGTCAAGATTTTATTCATTTCCTTAAGGAGCAAGGCTATACTGTAAAAGTTTTTGGCAAGGGAAGCCCATATGGCAGTGTCAGTTTTGACACAATGATAGACATTTTTAATCGTAGTAAAATCAATCTCAATTTTTCAGATACGATAGATCAACGAAACTTCAACACTCATACTAATACAAATTATTCTATCGTGAAAAATATCGTAAAACATATGAATCAACTTAAAGGTCGCTCGATTGAGGTTGCTTTATGTAAGGGATTTGTTCTCACACAACATGCAACTGGTATCCAAGAATTGTTTACAAAAGAAGAGATTGATACCTTTAACTCCAAGGAAGAGCTCTTACAAAAAGTTCAATACTATTTACAACATGATACTCAAAGGGAACAAAAAGCAGCCAGTGCTTATAACAAGGCTCTGATACACTTTGATGCTACCATCGCTTTTGCAAAAATTTTTCAAACATTAAACCTACAACAAAGAGCGCCAAAAAAAGTTCTTTTGGACAAGGACTTTGTCTCCCATTATACAACCTATCATCTCCTTTACTTTTTTAATTTTTTCTTCAAATTGAAATTCAACCATTTGAGAGAAGAGCTTACAATCATCACAGCCCATCCCATAAACATAAAAATGGCATGGTGTTATCTACGACAACAGTTCAAGTATTTTTTAATGCGTACATTCTCGAAATAGTCATTTCTCTTCGAGAAGCTTTCGTTTCAATCGCGTTTTTGTCATATGCTCTATATGTTCTCGTGCATCTTTTCCAAATTTTACCTCTAGCATATCAAGGTAAGCTGGATTTTCAAAATATTTATGAAAAGCATTGTCTCTAAATTTAACAATCTCTTTTGGTTCTAAATATTTTGAAGGTAAAGGCTGCATATCATACGCATGTTGCGAGAAACCTATCCAGCTATCTGGCAATTTCAATCCATCATTGAGCGCAATTTTATAAAGCGGAGAACCAGGATAAGCCATCGCACAATAAAAATTTGCAAATTCTGTATTTAATTCTTTGGCTAAATCTAATGTCTCTTGCATCGTTTCTAGCGTATCATCTTGCAAGCCAAAAATATAATTTGCCCCTATGTAAATGCCACTCTCTTGAATCATCCTTACGTTGTTTTGAATATCTTTAACACGCATTTTTTTTGAAGCACCATCTCTTACCCCAGCATTAGCTGACTCAATTCCAATACCTAACCAATTAAATCCAGCCGCTTTCATTTTGGCTAAATTTTCTTGTTTAATGGTATCAATCCTTGCGTAAGCCCACATGTTTAAATCGTAGCCTTTTTCTAAAATATAATCTACAATTTTCATATAATGAGACTCTTCCAAGACAAACATCTCATCAATAATTTTAAGATTTTTTACACCGTATTTTTC
>DBTO01000099.1 GCA_002307095.1 Sulfurospirillum sp. UBA1314 | reverse complement strand
TTTTCATATGTCGGCTCTAAGGCATTGATCTTTTTTACGCGTACTTGGTGTTCTTTAACAACGCGATCATTTTTAGTGCCGAAAATTTTACGAACAATATTACTCAACATCATGTGATTTCACCTCTGATTTTCTTTACTTTATAGTATAAGTTTCTCTCAAAACTTGGGATTTTATCATACTTTTACTATCTATTTGATAAAACTCCATATCTTATTATGACAGCAAGGAGTATATTATGCGATTTTTGGGAATGTTTATTTTTTTCACCACACTCCTTTTTGCTAAAATCGATCACTTTAAAACCATTCAAAGTGATTTTACACAAAAAGTAACTAACGACCAAAACAAAACCATTGTGTATGAAGGCACTTTTTACGCGACGGATGATAAAAAAGCCCTCTGGATTTATGAAAAACCTGTCTCTAAAAAAATCTATTTTAATAATGCACGTGTTTTGATTATCGAGCCAGAACTTGAGCAGGTTATTATTAGTACCTTAGAAAATACGCCCAATCTTGCACAGTTGCTACAAGAGGCAAAAGAGGTGTCTGCTAACAAATACATCACCAAATATCAAGAGACAACGTACACTATTTTTGCTCAAAAAGGGAGTATTGAAAAAATTGTCTACCATGATAAACTGGATAATGCCGTCGAAATTCTCTTCTCTAATCAATCTACAAACCTCTTTATAGATGACGAACTCTTTCGTGCAGAAATTCCTAGAGGTTACGATGTTGTAAGAGAATAAATACGCATAGTCTCTTTACATGTAAAGATTTAAAGCAGCTCTGGCGGTGTCGGTTTTCCAAAGAAATACCCTTGAAAATAGCAGCACCCCATCTCTTTAAGCTTTTCAAATTGCTCTTGTGTTTCTACTCCTTCGGCAATCACTTCCATATTGAAATTTTTACCAATCGAAATAATCGTTTCTACGATCAAGGCGTCACTGCGCTCTGTGATGAAGTCACGTATAAAGCTTTGATCAATTTTAAGCTCATCAACGCGGAGATGTTTTAAATACTGTAAGCTGGAATACCCTGTACCAAAATCGTCGACAGACAAAGAGATCCCCAACGTTTTTAATTCATGTATCTTGGCAAGTGCTTTGGTACTATCCCTAATTAAGAGACTCTCTGTGAGCTCTAGACGAATCAAGGATGGATCCATCTGAGTCGATTCCAGTGTCTCACGAACAATATTGACAAAATCCTCGCGCTCAAACTGCCGTGTACTCACATTAATCGAAACACGCCATGTCGCTTTTTGCGGATCATTTTTCCAAGAACATACTTGGGTCATAGCCTCTTTTAAAACCCAGTCGCCTAAAGGTATAATCAAGCCAGATTCCTCACATAAAGGAATAAACTGCATAGGGGAGACGAACTCGCCATTAGCTTTTTTAAGTCGAATCAATGCTTCAACCCCTAAAACATGCTCCATTACATCCACTTGGGGTTGATAAAAAAGTACAAATTGTTCAGAATCAATCGCATCTCTGAGCTGTTGCAACAAAGAGGACTTCTCTTCCATCACTTTTTGAATATACGGATCAAAAAAACGAATCGTATTACGACCACTGTTTTTAGCATTGTACATTGCACTGTCTGCATGGCTTAACAGATCTTCGGCATGTTCATCACCATCAAAAAAACTTATACCAATGCTCACGGTCATATAAAACGGTTGATGATCGATCATAAAAGGCTCTTTTGTTGCCATTAAAATCTGCATCGCAAGTGCTTCCGCTCTCTTTGCAGCATCTTCCAGTACCGTTCCAAGGTTAGATATTAACAGAGCAAACTCATCACCACCAAAGCGTGCAACAATTGTATTCTCTGTCGCATACGATGTTAATCTTTGTGCCATCATCACCAGAAGTTTATCGCCAGCTTCGTGCCCTTTTAAATCATTAATCGATTTGAAATTATCCAGATCCATGAACAAAAGTGCCCCATAAATTGAGCTGTTTTTAGTAAGTGCAATGCAAACATTTATCTGCTCCATTAAAAGTATTTTATTGGCAAGATGCGTAAGAGGATCGTAATAAGAGAGCCTTAAGATACGCTCTTTTTGCATAAACGAGTTAATAGCAAACCCGACATCCCCTGCTAATTCTTCGATCATATCACGCTCTTCTGGGCTAAATCCTTCTGGCATTGTCGTACAAACGCTTAGCACACCCAAGGAAGAGTGTGCAAATTTATCGCTTTTGAGTACAGTAACATACGCTTCACTTACATGATGACGATACATGGTTTCTTGGCAGCTTGCAGGGACATCTTCACTCTGTTTAGTGATGATGCGAAATTTCCCCTTGTTAAAAACAAACTCTTCCATAGCATTCACTTCATGTTCTTCATCAAAACCATGAGACTCTTTTACATGTAAAGCATTATTTTCGTACAACAAAATCTTAACATGTGCAAACGAGTCATTGGCAAAAAGACACAAGGCAGTTTGGTGCAATAACGCTTCTAACGTATTGGTGGTAATTAAAATCTGATTGCTATCCGCAACAGTGCGTAAAACAGAGTAGAGATGTTTCTGTTTGGTATACGCTTTTTCAAGTTCAGCACTTTTGTCTATGAGTGTTTTGGTGCGCTCAATCACCAAGCTTTCGAGCTCTTTTTTTTGTTCCACATCCCGTTTGGTTAGTTGATGAATCGCAATGTACATCAGCACTAATAAAAGAATCGTGACAATGGAACTAAAAAGTAATTCTTGCCAGAAATAGGCAATCACTTCATCAAAAAGTGTATTTTTAGGAATTTTAATGCTCGTTAACCCTCGTATATCGCCCAATTTATAACCGTAGGCATTATCGTAGCGCTTCGCAATATAGGGTAATACTTCATTTTTTTGTCCATGGCAAACCAAACAATAGGTTTGAATGCGAAGGGGTGCACTGAAAAAGAAAAACTCTTTGTCTCCTTCTTTAATCAATTCAATACGTTCTATTTTATCGGGGTTTTGATTGAAATAGTCAATGGCTTTTATCTCTAACGCGTTTGCCTGATTGATCGGATTTCGAGGACGATCTGAGACATTGTGAATGCTAATCCCTTGAGTTGAGCGCTTCAAAAACTCTTCACTGATATGCGAAGAGGCATGTGCTGGTAAAAAACCGATAGTAGAGTCATTAAGATCAATGCCACTTTGCAAAAACTGTTGATGGTAAACGTAACGCATGGACATAAAGTAGTCTTGAAGCGTCTTGGCTTTGGAATAAGCACGCATCTGTGCTAGACTTTCCGCTTGCTGATACAAATAGACAACGACGAGGGTATTGGCAAAAAAGACAAAAAAAGCGATAATCCAAAAAAGGCGTTTGCTAAGATTGAGTTGTCTCATAACAAATTTCCCCTTTGCTAAATTACAAGACTTTGTTAGATTGTAATATCACTTAACTTAAAGTGTCATATGGTTTTTGAGGAATATTACGCAAGTAGAAATAGCCAATGACTCCGGAGAAAAAAGAACCTAATAAAATAGCTAATTTATCGGCATAATGAAACACATCGGTATCGTTGAAGGCTAATGTATTGACAAATAAACTCATGGTAAACCCAATGCCAGTTAGAATGGCGACACCATAAAGCTGCTTAAAATTACTGCCTGTGGGTAAAGAAGCGAACCCTAGTTTAATGGCAAGAACACTAAAACCAAAAACACCCACCTGTTTCCCTAAAAACAGACCAAGCATAATGCCTACAGAGACATCTGAGAAGAGTGCGGAAGCCGAAATATCTTTAAAATCAACTCCTGCATTGACAAAAGCAAAAAGAGGCAAAATGAGAAATGCAACCCAGTAATGCAGATCGTGTTCCATCTCTTTGAGAATTGAAAAACGCTTTCCTGTTTCATTTTTAGAATATAACGGGATACAAAATGCCAATACAACGCCAGCGATGGTAGCATGAACTCCCGATTTTAAAACACTGATCCATAATACAATGCCGACTAAAATATAGGCTGCTTTTTTAATAACGTTCATCTTATTCATAAAACCCAAAATAACAATCGAAGCAAAAGCCACCAAAATAGAGATTAACGACAAATCACTGGTATAAAAAAGGGCAATAATCACAATAGCACCCAAATCATCAATAATTGCCAGTGCCATTAAAAAGATCTTTAAAGAGCTAGGAATCCTTTTCCCTAGTAACGAGAGAATTCCCAAAGCAAATGCAATATCCGTCGCAGTTGGAATGGCCCAACCATTCATGGAAAAGGCATCTTTGTGATTGAAAAAGGTAAAAAGAAGTGCTGGCATGATCATACCACCCAGTGCGGCTATGGCAGGTAGAGCTATTTGGCTTTTCGTGGAAAGCTCGCCCTCCAATACTTCTCGTTTCACTTCCAGTCCAATGAGAAAAAAGAAAATTGCCATTAACCCATCATTGACCCATAAAAACAGTGGCTTAGCAATACCAAAATCGCCTATGCTAATCTGGACAGGAATATGAAGAAAATGGCTATAGGTATCGGTGGTGAGAGCACTGTTTTGAAGGACAAGGGCTAGAAGGGTTATAACAATTAAAATAATTCCCGATGAGGACTCTTTTTTAATAAACTCTTCTATAATTGAAAACATGTTAACCCCTTTTTGTTACCTCTTTTATCGTAACATATTGTGGTAAATGGTTTATAAATCGATTAAGAAATAAAATTATTTTCCAAGACAGAAACTACTAAACATTTTTTCTAAAATCTCATCCCGTTCAAAAGCCGTCGTAATCGAAGAGATCGATTGGATTGCCACATTGATATGAAAAGCAAAAAGCTCTAACTCACCTTCGCCCAAAAGTAGGTACGAACTTTGTACGTTTTCATACGCCTGTTTCACCGCTTCAATCTGACGTGCAGAGGTGAGCATAAGAGTATCTTCAGAGGTTGTTTCATCTAAAATCATTTGCAATTTTTGTGTAAGTTTATCGCTGTCACTTTGACACGAAAGCGCTATAAAATCTCCGTTTAGATGGCTGGTTTCAAAGCGATTTGGAAGATCTATTTTATTGAGAACCATCAGAATGTGTTTTGAATCACGATAGGTTTGAAGTAGTGCTAACATTTTTTCATCTTCATGATCATAGACATTGCTGTTATCAAACAGAGCTATCACGATTTCTGACTCTTCAATCGCCGCAATGGAGCGTTCAATGCCGATCTTTTCTATTGCATCGTGTGCTAGTCTAATGCCAGCAGTATCAACGATTCGCACCAAATGCGTCCCAATACGAAGCTCTTCTTCAATCGTATCGCGTGTCGTTCCTGCAATGTCACTGATGATCGCTCGATCATAACTCAGAAGCGTGTTTAAAAGCGAACTTTTACCCACATTGGGTTTACCCACAATAGCGATTTTAAAGCCTTGCATCATACCTTGACGTCTTTGACTACTCTCATAGGTTTTGAAAAGCTCTTTGGCTAACGTATCTAATTTAACTTTGATCTTCTCAATCATATCTAACGGCAAATCTTCTTCAGCATAGTCAATATTGACTTCAACAAACGCAAGAATTTCAATCAATAATTCTCTTACATGTAAAACAAAATGACGAAGTTCGCCTTTCAGTTGACGCGTCAGCATCTTCGCCGCATCCACACTTTTGGTCTCGATCAGTGCGGCAATCGCTTCGGCTTCAGAAAGATCGATTCTGCCATTTAAAAAAGCACGTTTGGAAAATTCACCCGGATTGGCAAGTCGTGCACCATGGTGAAGCAGTGTTTGTAAAACAATTCCTGCCACCACACTACCACCATGGCATTGAAACTCCACCACATCTTCAGCCGTAAAGCTATGCGGTCCTTTAAAGTAAATGACAATCGCTTGATCAATGGCATCTTCTTGTGCATCATGTAAAAATGTTAGGGTAGCAAGACGGGGTTCAAAACTTTGTTTATGGGAGAGTTTAAGAGCCAAAGACAAGGCATTGGGACCACTGACGCGAACAATCGCGATGGAACCAACCCCTGCACTGGTGGCAATAGCAGCAATCGTATCTATGCGTTTTTCCTATTAAAATCATTGACAACGATAAATTTACCGCCATCTTTGCCCGATTTAATACCCACGTATTTTTCAGGAAATTCGCCACGCAAAGCTTCAAGCGCAATTTTGATCAATACGCCATCTAAAATTTTGGTTTGTCCTTTGCCGCTGTTACGAATACGCTCAATAACAGGCACAAGGTATTTTTCAATCATCTCTTCTTGGTTTTTCAAAAATTCAGCAATTTCAAGGCGAATATTAAGACCGTACTTGAGGTTAATCCAGTTGTACAGCAAATAGGAGAGCGCTTTATAACGATACCCCTCTTTACCAATCAATAACGCAGCATCTTCGCCACTAAATTCGATTAAGATCGTATCATCGTTGTATTTAGAAACAATAGGACTTTCGAGCGCAAAACAGCTGTATTTAAAGAGATTTTTAATCTGTACACGCACTTCGTCAATCACATCATTGATCTCACGTTTTTCATGGTGAAAATTTTGATCAATAGTTGTTGACGCAATCGTATGCCTATGTTCTTTAACTGGAATGACTCTTGGAACTTCAACCTTTGCTTCCACTTTGGGCACCACAGGGATTTCTTTAGAAGAAAGGGGGTCAGAGTATTTATTTTCTACGCCCTCCGCTTTGGGAAATTCTCTGGTTTTATTTTTATTGCGTCTATTTTTATTGCGTCTGTTACGATCTTTTCGCTCATCATTTAAAGGAGTTTCGATCTCACTGCCCTCTTCTTTGCGAGGAGGTGCAACGAATTCTTTACGTTCGCGCTCTTCTCTAAAAGGTTTGAAACCTTTACGCTGCACTTCGATGATAGCACTTTTTTTAAAAAGCCCAAGAAATCCGCTTGAGCCATTTTGGATAATATTAATATCTAAATCTACGACCGAACAAGACAACTCACTCG
>DBTO01000177.1:3463-8580 GCA_002307095.1 Sulfurospirillum sp. UBA1314 | reverse complement strand
CTCTTCCTTGCGCTTTAAGATCTCTCGCTAAAGCGGTAATCGCTAAAGTCAAAGAGGGTGATAACACTTGGATTCGTTGTGATAGCATGAAATTTTCCCCTGTAAAAATATCGTGCTGATTATAGCGAAAATTTAGCCTATTTCTCGCATCTTTTTTGCAAAAAAGCTATTCCCAAGGTGCTTTGTGAAAAACAGTGGGAAAGAAAGGGTCATTGAGCGTTTGAATCAATTCTTGCGCAAAATTAAGCACACCTGTATATCCCACAAAAGAGGCTTGATGAAGAGGCGATACTTCCATAAAAGGGATTTTTGACACAGCAGCCGCATGATAATGATGAAAGTCGCAGAGCAAAATAGCTACATTTTCTTCTTCAATCATCATCTCAAGCTCTTCATAAGGGTCACGAATGACCATTCCTTGCCCTTTAAGCGATTCAAAAACTTTTTCGATATCATCTTGAGTACATTGATAAATAGCCGTTGCGGCAATAGAGAGATCCAGCTCCTTCACCAGCGGAATAAACTGCCACGATTGCTTACCTTTGAGGTCTAAAAGCACTACTTTATCGCATAAAACCTCACGACAAGCCACGAGTGATTCATTGAGCCTCTTCTCTTCGCGAGCAATGTACTGCTCAGAAATACGTGTGAGTTTTCCATCGGCAAAATTTTCGACAATAGAGCGAATCGCATCAGACGTTGCATGTCTTCCATAAAAAGAGACTTCGACCCAAGGAATATCCCACGTTTCTTTCATCTTTCTGGCTAAACTAACCATCGGTTTAGCGCCAATCAGGACATTGAGTTTGGCACAGTGCGCCATTTGTGTCTGCTCCACATCTTCTGCGCCTCCAAATATCCAATGGATGTGAAAACCGACGCTTTCAAGAAGTGTTTTATACGCATTCATTTCAGGCAAAGCGATGTTAAAACCTATGAGGTTTATAGCGTAAGAGGCGACATCCAATGACTCTTTTTGCCCCATCAACTGCTGCATCAACGTAACTCCTGCGATGCGTGCACCAAAAGGAACACCTCCCATAAAGCCTGCCGCATTGATGAGAATCATAGGAATACCCAGTGCTTTTTGCTGGGTGTTTATGATGCGTTCGACATCCTCTCCAATCAAAGAGCTCACACACGTCAGATAGATAAAAATAATTTCAGGATGAATGTGCGTATAGATATAAGCAATGCTTAAAGAGAGTTTGTCTTCGCCACCAAAGATGAGATCGTGCGTGTCCATTTGTGTGGTGAAAACATACGGCGTGACATTTGAAAAAAGATGTGTCACATGCGGACAGGTACTTGGCGAATGAATAAGATGCGCCGCATTTTTAAAAGGCAATAGGGCTTGAAGTGCTCCTTCAAATGAACATCCACCGATCATCGTTCCGGGACTAAGCCGTTCACAGGTCACTTTTTTCTCGGTATCAGCATTATGACTGCAGCTTGATTCGTTGAAAAGCTCTTTAATGCTCTGATAACGCGACATCTTCTTTCCTTATTGCTTAAAGATACTCTTCAACGCCAATCTCAAATTTCTGGATTTTATACCCAATTTGACGGTTGCTAATACCCAGTTTTTTAGCCGCATGAATCTTAATGCCACTGCACTCTTTCAATACTTTAATAATCGTCTGACGCTCCAACTCCTCCAAATCAGCCTTCGTTTCAAAGACTTTGATCTCCACCTGTGTCTTAGCAGGAAGCACCGAAGAGAGGACATGCGCGTTTACATGTAAAGAAGGAGCGAGCAGAACAATACGCTCCATACAGTTTTCAAGTTCACGAATATTGCCCGGCCAATTGTACGCTTTAAGAAGAACTTCCGCATCGTTCATTAAAGAGCGCTCTTTACCATGCCGTCTGCAAAAACGCTCCAAAAAGTAGCGTGATAGCAAGATGATATCTTCGCCTCGATCGCGCAGAGGAGGGGAGTGAATCGGAATCACGTTGAGTCTGTAGAACAAATCTTCCCTAAACGTTCCTTGACGTACCATCTCTTTGATGTCACGGTTCGTAGCTGCCACTATGCGCACATCGACTTTGATGGTTTTGGTTCCACCCAGCCTTTCAAACTCTTGTTCTTGAAGCACACGCAAGAGTTTCGCTTGAAGACTCAGGCTCAAGTCTCCTACTTCATCCAAAAAAAGCGTTCCCTCATCGGCAAGTTCAAAACGCCCTTTACGCATCTCTTTGGCATCGGTAAAAGCGCCTCGCTCATGCCCAAAAAGCTCGGTTTCCAAAAGATTTTCAGGAATGGCAGCACAGTTGAGCTTGATGTAAGGCTTCTCTTTGCGCAGACTGTAGGTGTGAATCGCTTTGGCGATAAGCTCTTTGCCCGTTCCCGTTTCACCGCTGATCAAGATGGTGGAACTTGTACACGCCACTTTGCCCACAATCTCCAAAACATTCTGAATCACCGCACTATGACCGATAATCTCATTTTGTTTTAAAATCTCCTCTTTATAGTAAAGTTTTTCCTCTTTGAGGCGCTTCTTTTCATCCGTAATCGTCTGATGGATTTGCTGTGATTGTGCCATCAACGAGGCGGTAATCGTTAAGATGGTCACCATCTCTTCAATGTCGGAGAGCGATTTTTGCGTTAAACTGACCCCTAAAACACCAAAAAGCCTGTTTTGCGAGAGAGCAGGAATGGCAAGATAGGAGATTTCGCTCTCTTTGAGACTGCAACTTTTGTTGAGAAAAAGGATGTTCTGATGGATATTTTCAATGACAACAGGCTCTAAAAATTGCGCACATAACCCCGTAGCGCCTTCACCCACTTTATAAGTAGCTAAAAGCTCTTGCCGTTTATTAAGCCCCACAGAACTTAAGACTTCGAGGTCATTGCTCTCATCATTCAACGCATAATAGATGCTTTTATCCATGTAAAAGTGCCGTTTAAGCAGACTGAGTGTTGTTTCAAACGCTTTTTCGATGCCAAGCTCACTTCCTTTAAGCGCCACGGAGATTTCATATAAAACCCGAAGCTCTTGATAACGTGGGCAATCTTTGATGGGGCTGATGCAAATCGTATCCACAGTCTCTCCTCAATTTAGATAAACGGAAAAGTATCGTAGTATAATTTATTATACTATGATAGTATATTGCTTAGCAGGAGTAGATAAATCACAAAAGTGCCTCTTTATTGAACAATTCGCTGTTCGATGCAATGTTTTCTTTTGCACTGAGCTCATAGGGTTCAATTTTAAAAACAGAGACAGCTTTGCCATCGTGCGTGGAGCGATACTTTTCGATTAAACTTCCTGAGAGTTGGTGCTTGTAGTAGTGTGGCGTGTATTTGTCCAGCAATTTTTGAAGCACTAAAGCAGACTCTTCGGCGTCTATGACTTTTTCAGCCTCACCAAAGAGAATGACACTGCGATACGCGGTATCGGCATGACAGGGAACGGGATCGACGACGGTGCCGTATTCATGAAACAACGTGAAGCAGACAGAAGGATTTTGAAGCAAAATGCTCTCTTTTTTACCACTTCCCATGCCATGAAAATAGACCGCACCCTTATACCATACGTAATTTACAGGCGTAGCGTAAGGAAGATTTTGCGCATCCACCATCGCAACAATCCCCACACGCGTCTCGTTTAAAAAGGCTTCAATAATCGCTTCATCGGTACAAATTCTCTTGGTATAACGAATTGTGTGCATATTTTTTCTCCTCAATATAAAGGGATTTTAGCTTTACATGTAAAGACAAAATCCCTCAGTTTTTTACCAAACGTTCAGTAACCACTCTTTGTTTCGCTTGTATTCCATATCGCGAAAAAGCGTATTGGCGATCTCTTCCGCAAGCCAAATCGCCCCTGCATAGCCAACGACTGGATGACGATACAATCCAGCGCGATCAAAGGTTGGAAAGCCCACACGCACCATCGGAATGTTATTGTCAATCGCAGTAAATCTGCCTTTAGAGTGACCCATGATGAGATCAAGCTTTAAGCCTTTGTTTTTAATGCGATCTTCAAGCTCCCAAAGGTCGGCATTGGTGATGATCTCCATATCAAAATCCACCTTGGATTGAAGATTTTTGATGCGCGCATCTTTTTTGTAGCCTGAGTTATCATCGCCCAAAAGAAGTAGTACGGGTTTCATCTCCATATCGATGCAAAACTCCGCCAAACCGATTACAAGGTCAGCATTGCCATAAATGGCGACACGTTTGTCGGCTAAAAACATATGCGCAAGATCGGTAATCGCATCGATAGCAATACCACGCTCTTTCACCAAGGAAGCAGGAATAGGTTTTCCTGTCATCTCTTTGAGATTTTGCAAGAAGGTATCGGTGTTGCGAATGCCAATAGGTGTTGGACCTATGATGGAAGGTACTTGGAAGGTTTTTTCAAGATACTTCGCCGCTTTGCCGCCTTCATAGCGATTGAGCGCAATCGTGCCAATGGCATCACCGGTACTGATCATATCTTCTACCGTCGTATCGCCATGGGAGACTTCGCATTGTCCGCTTGGCATCAAAGGAGAGTCAAAACTTTCGATCTCAAAGAGAACCGTCGCATCAATCTCCATCATTTTTAAAAGATGTTTGAGTGCGGTCACATCACCCGGGTTGACCCAACCCGTGATAAGATTGATCTTGCCATTGGGCGTATCCGTTTTTTTTGCAAATGCTTTGAGCATCGATTCGACGGCAACATCGTAGCCACTGACCATACTGCCTTTAAAACTGGGCGTATGCACAGGAACCAGATGCACTTCGCGCCCTTCGTATTTGTCTTTTAAAAGCCCATTATTGAGCTTTGTAATCACCCCTTCGATGTCATCACCAATGATCTCCGTCGAGCAGGTCGTAATGATCGGAATGACTTTGATGTCAGGATAGCGCATCAAAAGAACATCGACCGCCGTTTCAACCCTTCCGGTTGCTCCAAAAACAGCGCTGTCTTCATGCAAAGAGGAAGAAGCAATGTCAAAATTGTCTTTAAAATGTTGCGCAAACAGCATCCGCACAAACATAACGCACCCTTGTCCACCGTGAACAATGGCAATACAATCTTTGATGCCAATACTAACGTACTGTGCACCACACGGTTGACATGTAAAGATCGGGTTTATAATGCCCGTACGATCTTTTGCTC
>DBTO01000177.1:2237-3127 GCA_002307095.1 Sulfurospirillum sp. UBA1314 | reverse complement strand
TGAGCGAACCGCTAATCGTGACGTAATCAATACGTTCTTTGAGCTTCTCTATCAGCACCTTGATACTCTCTTTATCCATTTCCGCAAACCAAGCAAAACGCGCTCGAAACGCTTCAGCTAAGGAGAGGGCATCGACCCAATAACAACGATCTTCGGGAGTCTCTTTTGCCACTTCCTCATCGCATAAAAGTTGCTTTGTTTTGCTCAAAACCCCTTCATTTTGCCTCTCCCTGTCCCAAGACCTTGAGTGAAACTGCCAAAGACAATGTTTCATAATATAATCTTCCATCTGCATAATGCGAGCACTTTGTGTCGATTGCGTTTGCATATTTACTTTTTCATCGCTCATTGTTTTCTCCTTTAAACAGCTGCTTGCTCATGATTACGAGACAACTCAGGGTCATACACTTTACCTCGAAGCTTACTCACACAATCAAAATCGCCCGTGTACGGTCTCTCTCCTTCCACACTCGCTTCTTCGGGAGTCAATTTCACGTCGGAGATCATTTTGCGTGTCATAAAGCCTTTGTCGGTCGCAATTAGATCTCTGCTAATATCAATACCTGAGAGCTGATGAATCGGCGAGAACGCGGCATTGTAAATATCACGCGCAAAACGAACCCACCCCTCATAACCCTTATACGGTCCATTATGGTAGGCATGGGCATTGAGGTATTGAACCCGACGTTTTTTGGCTACTTCGCCCGGGCGCATACCCGTAAAAATGACATCGGGTTTGAGTTTATCCATCGCTTCAATGCCTTCAAGCTCGTTTGGATCATCAATGGCAAGGGTTCCAGGTTGCGCTCGTGCCACGCCTTTTTCCATATCACCTTGGTGTCCAAATTTGGTGTACAATGAGACGACTTCAACGCCCATCTCTTCATGAA
>DBTO01000177.1:0-1985 GCA_002307095.1 Sulfurospirillum sp. UBA1314 | reverse complement strand
CCCATCTCTTCATGAATCACATTCGCCCAGTGCCAGAGTTTTGAACCTCCTGGCCACAAACAGACTTTCACGCCCGTCAGACGTTTTTTGTACCAGTCAAGTTCAGGTTTCCACCGTGCCGTCTCTTCATCAATGATCGCTTGCGCGCGATCTTCTATTCCAAAGAAACGTGCAACTTTCATCAATGAATCCGAAAGTGGTTCAAACCCAAATCCATCGATGTCGAGACGAGGAATACCATACTTCACACGAAGTTCGTTGCAGATATACTCCGCTGACCTCGCACATTCAAGCACATTTAAATGGGCTCCGTGCATGCTACGAAGTTCATCGTACGAACCATTGCCCGTAAAGCTTGAGAGCACTTGAATACCCATGCGCTTAAAGTAGTCGCACATGATCTCGCAATCGCCTTGAATGTTGTAATCGCCGACATAGTTGATCACATAGTCACTCGTGATCTTAGGCTCAACGGTGCCTACTTTTTCATTGATCCATGCGATGTTGATTTTATGATGCCCACCTGATTGGCTAGGACCCGCAAAACCTGGGGCATTACAGACAAAGATGTCTTTATCAGGCATCTCTTTGAGCACATCTCGTGCTATCGCTTCCATATCATCCCCAATCAATGCCGATGCGCAGGTTTGATACACGGTCATACGGTTAATCTGAGGATGCGCTTTAAACGCTTCGATGATGTTCTTTTTGAGCAAATCACCACCACCAAAGACGACATGCGACTCTTTCATATCGGTGGCATAGGTGTATTTGAGCTGGAAGTTGTCATTGTCACTGATGTAGCGTTTGGTGTGCCATGTATCGTAAGTGCATCCCACAGGACCATGACTCATATGAATCGCATCTTTCATCGGAGTACCAATAACATGTTTGGCTCCACAATAAGCACATCCCCGCTCTGAAATGGTTCCGGGGATGGTCAAAAGATGACCTTCTGGAAGACATGAGGTCAAATCCTCGCCTTCACCTTTCACAACCGCATGTGACTTTCGCTCTGGAATGCAGGTACTGCATTCAAATTCATGATGTGGCATAGCTGGTTTCTCCTTTTTAGTGTAGTCAATCATCTCTACACTAACTGCACGGAGTATTCCTGAGATTTAAAAAGGATAAAAGTGGCTATTGAAGGGCTTTTGAAGAACTCATTGGAAAAAAGAGGAGGGCTATTTTAACAAAATTGTAAGGGTAGGCATGTACAAAACGGTAAAAATGTAAAGCTTACATGTAAAAGAGTTAGGGAGGTAAAAAGAAGAAAAAGAGTAAATGCGTCTAAAACAGTTTACTCTTTAACGGATTCCAAATAGCATTTGTAAATGGCTTCGAGTTCGTCATCTTTGATTTTAAGATCTTTGTTGGTGGTAAGTACCGCCTCTTCCAAAATCTTGATACGTTTAAACATATAGATGAAAAGCTCTTTGTTGATGTCGGGAATTTTATTGTGTGCCATAGGGTTTTTGTCGCGCCCTTTGTCGATGATACGAGCAGGAACACCCACCGCAGTGGAGTCATCAGGAATGCTTTTGACCACAACAGAGTTGGACCCAATACGGCAATTTTCACCGATGATAATATCACCCAAGATTTTAGCGCCAGAACCAATAACCGTAAAATCTTTAATAGTCGGATGGCGTTTAACGCCACGATCTAAACTCACGCCACCTAGCGTAACACCTTGATAAATCAAAACATCATTTCCCACAATCGCCGTCTCGCCGATGACCACACCAAACGCATGGTCTAAAAAAACCCGACGACCGATGGTGCAGGCAGGGTGAATGTCAATGTTGGTAATAATCTGCGAAATGCCCATCAGTGCGCGCGCCAAGGTGCGAAACCCTTTTACATGTAACGCATGTGCGATGCGGTAATTAGCCAATGCCCAAACCCCTGGGTAGTTAAAGAAAAGCTCTACCTTAGAGTTAATTGCGGGGTCATGCAAAATCGGTTGGGAAAAATCTTCTTTA
>DBTO01000143.1:6918-7819 GCA_002307095.1 Sulfurospirillum sp. UBA1314 | reverse complement strand
GATCAGCCGATGAGAGCGTAAGTTTGGACGAATTTGCAGGACTGGCAAAAGAGCTTGAAAAGACAGGCATCAAGCATGAAATGATCACCTACAGTGGCGCTCCTCACGCGTTTACCGTCTTTGGAAGCGATCGTTACAGAGAAGATGCCGATAAAAAATCATGGCGAAGATTGGTCGAATTTTTGGATGAAACACTCTCAAAATAGGGTATGTTTTTTGCTTGTACCTTTACATGTAAAAAGGAGTAGCACATGGATAACAGACTATTTTCAATCGACCCTTACGCAGGGATCAGTTACGGACTTTATAACGCTGTTAAAGGTGAAGATGGGAGTTTTGAGGACTTTTTACTTCACTATGATTCCGCTGGTGCCAGTGATGGTGACAATTCATGGCTCAATAAGATTATCACCGAAAATACGGCCAACGCGCTGAGTTCTCCCGAAGTTTTGGAAGCGATGAACACATTGGGCGTTGGACTTGATTTGACAAGTTCGATGGATTATTTTGATGCGCAAGTCTATGCGGCTAAGATGCAACTCATGCAAGCATTTAGTAAGCGAGATGATTATGAAGAGATGAAGCCACTTTTAGAGCAACTTATGTCTTAGCGACACAGGTACGAAATCATATCTGACTCAATGGTGCCAATCGTAGGTTTGACCCATTGTGTTGGATTTTCGGTGTTGATATCTTTAACCGATTTGATGCTCGTTCCTAAAGAGCGAATCACTTTTGAGGGACAATTCACTTCCACTTTACCAAATAAAATGGTGTCGTAGCCTAAGCGTTTATAGCTCAATACAAAATTGGTATTTTTTTTACTTTCTTCCACCACATAAAATTTGTAGAGATTTTTATAAGAAGTACGTGGTATCTCAACTTCTTTACTCGCGCCATA
>DBTO01000143.1:4635-6586 GCA_002307095.1 Sulfurospirillum sp. UBA1314 | reverse complement strand
TTAATCTTAATTTATAAATTATTCTATCAAAAGCAGGCTAATTGCATTCTTTGCCATCTTTTAGATACAATTTGAATATTCACAGTATAAGTTAAGTTTGCAAGAGGGGCATTGCATGGGAATGAGTGGCGAAAAGGAACACGAACAAAAAGAAAAAATCAAACACCTTTCCAAAGAGCTTCGTGTCGTGCGAAGAAACCTTGTGGAGCAATTTTATACAGACCCTCTCACGCGCCTTCCCAACCTTTATCAACTCCGCCATGACCTCGAAGAGATTAGTGATTTTACGCTGATTATTGCGAATATTGACAATTTTAAACTGCTCAATGATTTTTACGGGTTTGTCGTCGGAGATTTTATCTTAGAATCTTTTGCAAAAAGCCTTAAAACCGAACTTCAAGAGGTGAGTGTTTACCGCATGGCAGGTGATGAATTTGCCATTTTACTGCATGAACGCATGAGTTTTTACCTTCTGAAAAACTACCTTTCCGTTCTTTCAAAAAAGCTGACACATCTTAAGTACGCTTATGCTCAAACGGAGATTTACGTCGATTGTACGCTCTCTTCGAGTGCGAGTTTTTCACACAGTGACATCTTTTCCAAAGTAAGTATGGCGCTGAAATATGCCAAAAAAGAGCAGCTCAAATTTTGGATTTTTGAAGATACGATGAACTTCTCACAAGAGTACGAAAGCAACCTCAAATACGCTACCAAGGTGCGTAAAGCCATTATGGATTTCTCTGGCATTGTGCCGTATTTTCAACCCATCATCGACAACACAACCGATGAGATCGTGAAGTTTGAAGCGCTTTCTCGTTTGGTCGATGAAGAGGGTGTCATTCACTCGCCTCACAATTTTATACCCATCGCGAAGATGATTAAGGTCTACGATAAAATCACGATGACAATCATCGATAAAAGCTTTAAAGTGTTTGAAACACATCCGTTTGATTTTAGCATCAACCTCTCGTTTGAGGACATCATCAACGAGGAGATTTACGACTTTATCATCCGAAAACTGCGCGATTCTGACATGGGGCATCGTGTCACGTTTGAGCTTTTAGAGTCTGAGCGTGTGAACGACTTTGAAAAAGTTATGCACTTTTTCAATGAGATCAAACGCTACGGTGCGAAGGTTGCAATCGATGATTTTGGGAGTGGTTTTTCCAACTTTTCGTACATCATCAAACTCAATCCCGATTTTATCAAGATCGATGGAAGCCTTATCAAAGACATCGACAAAGATAAAAATGCGCAGATTGTCGTGGAAACCATTGTCGATTTCTCCAAAAAAATGGGCATCAAAACGGTCGCAGAATTCGTCCACTCCAGCACGGTTCTCTCCACCGTCAAACAGCTTGGCATCGACTATTCACAAGGCTATTTCATCGACATGCCTTCGCCTCAAATCGCGCTCTAAACTCTTTACATGTAAAGACTAAGCGACCTCCGTATCCCACAAAATACTCACACCGTATTCGGGATCGGGGATGACGTATTTAAAATATTCGCTCGTTCCTTTTCGCCCATGCAACCGCACCGCAATCTGCCCCTCTTTTAACAGTTGCTTCATCTCATACTCGCTGAGACTTCGTTTGTTCCACCGCAAAAACGTGTTCGAGTAGACCCGAAACCGACACGTTGCGTCACTACTAAACACATAATCATCGTTGATGTCACGCTCTTTTATCGCATGCTCACACGTATAAAGATTGACCTTTTGACCCTGAATGGTAAGCTTTTGCGAGATCACTGCACCACTGCAATAAGGACACTTGCCAAGAACCATGACACACCTCAGTTTTGATTTATGAAGGTATGGTAGCAAAGTGGGAGACGCGGAGTTGAAAATATTTCAGAATGAAAGATAATGCACAAAAAGCTCTTTTTTTGATACAATAGGTGCATTAAAAAGAGGAAGTTTCTTATGACAAAAGAGTTGATTTTAGAC
>DBTO01000143.1:0-4298 GCA_002307095.1 Sulfurospirillum sp. UBA1314 | reverse complement strand
AAGTTACGCCAAAGAGCAACAAACCTCACAAAGCGACATTGACATCATTGTCGATATGCCCTCTAGTTTTGACAATTACTACGCACTCAAAGAACTTCTCGAAAAAGAGCTCGGTGCTAAGGTCGATCTTGGGCTTGAAAAATCCATTCGTAAACTCATCAAAGAAAAAATTGCGCACGAAGTGCTGTATGTCTAATCGCGATATAAGTCTCTACATCGTCGATATTTTTATCGCAATTGATAAAATTTCCCGCTTTACATGTAAGATTCAAAATGGTGCAGAACTGCTCGTGCATGAAATGGCTTGGGATGCGTGCATCAGAGAGCTTGAGATCATCGGCGAGGCAACCAAAATGCTTTTAAATAGCGGACTTCTTAAAAGTGAATACCGTCGCATCGTTGATTTTCGCAACCAAATCAGTCATGGTTATTTTGGTATTGATGAAGAGATCGTTTGGGATGTGATAGTTCATAAATTACCTGAATATCAAGCAGAATTAGTCGCTATTGTGTCAAAAGAAAAGATTACTCTTTTAAATGCTATTGAATATGCTAAAGTAGAAAATGAGAAGAATGTGCAGGTGTTAAAATTTTTGACTGAGCTGGAAAGCAAAAAATGCTAAGTCTATTATCTGAAAATATGAGCTCCATTCTAACAGGGTTTTTTACTCTTGGCTCGAGTGCTTTGACACTTTACATTACGAACCGTTTTTCAGAAAAAAAACAAAAAAAAGAGCTATATCGAGAGAAACTTGAAAAAGCTTTTTCATTATTGGGAATAGTTAGTTCATATGTTGTGAAGCTGCCAATAAAAATAGCTGAGTTGAAACAAGAAAAAGAAGAAGCTGAGAAAAAAAGAGAACAGCTTCCTGAGGATGGAGAATTATATATGATTATAAGTTGCTATGCTCCAACTATACTTCCTACTTATGAGTTGTTCATGGTTTCTTGGTTAGAAACTTATAGGCTGATTATAGAAAGAAATATAGACGCCGATGAATATTCTATTCAAATGCAAGCATTTACTAAGACTCTTCATGACTTTCAAAAAGCCATACAATCTGAAATCAAAAAGTACAATTAGTCTTTACAAAAACCTCTCCACAAAACGATCCAAATCTTCATCACTCATTGCACCACTCACACGCTCAACTTCTTCGCCATCTTTAAAAACAATCAGCGTAGGAATGGAGCGAATCTTAAAGCGTGAAGCCAAAAACTGTTCGGCTTCGGTATCGACTTTGGCAAATAAAACACGCAGAGGGTACGCTCGTGCGGCTTGTTGGAAGGTGGGGGCGAAGGCTTTGCATGGCGCACACCACGGAGCCCAGAAGTCGACGATGACGGGCACATCGGTGTTGCCAAGTACGGCTTCAAGGATGTCGCTGGTTAGAGCGATGGGGTGTGGGTCGAGTAGGGACGTTTGGCATTTGCCACAGTTTGCTTTTTTGTAGACTTCGAGTTTTGGGACATTATTGGTAGCCAAACAGTTGGGACAGATGACTTTCATGGTTTATCCTTGTGTTGCGTATGCTTTTAAGGCGTTCAGTATTTGAGGTTCTATCGACCACTCTTTGCCATCGACTGACATCACCGATTCGCGTTTGATGCCATCAACTGAGCCTTTGGAGATGATGAATTCAAGGTAGGTTTCAACCTCTTCAAAGCTGGGTAAAACGTTTACATGTAAAACTTTTTCAAGCTCGGCGATGAAGCCGTATCCGCCCCAGTTGGAGACCGAAGCGATCATCGGGTAGTCGCAGGGAATGACGCAGTAGTCGTAGAAAAACTCTTTATCTTTGAGCACATCGGCAAAGCTTCCCATGCCGACTTCATTACCGCCATCGCCGATGCCAAAGCTTGGAGCGGTTTTGGAGCCCAGTTTAAAAAGCTCGTCCACAGGTGCTGTAAACTCTTTGATGTCGACACCGCGCGAGTTCAAGTAGCGCCCTTCGTGGTTTTGCCCACATCGCTCGATGGAGAGGTGTGCGACGGGTTTGTAGGTATCTAAAAGCATCTCGTATTCTTGAACGCTTAGCCCCTCAAGAGGGATGTAGAGGGTTTTTATGTCGAAAAAATACTCCTCACAAAAATGGTCGGTCACAATCACAGGGGTATAGCCCAATTTTACAAATGCCTTGGCTAAAAAGTACGCCCCCAAAGGGCCATCGGTTTCGGCAAAACCTGCTACGTAAAAACCGGTGTAGATAAATACAACGCCTTTGTTAAGTTTGAGAAAAGCGTGAACCGCATTTTGAGTGTGTTCGTTTGGGTAATGCGCTTGAATTTTGTCCATATGACGGGTGGAGTGCTGAAGAACGATCTCTTCGATGGTGTTAAACGTCTGCATGAAAGCCTTTACATGTAAAAAAATATCTCAAAAAATTGTATCTAAAAATTGGGTACAATTCGATTAGTTTTTGATTAAAGGATGACCATGACGCCAAAAGAGTTGCGCGCTAAAATCGCCAAAGGCGAGTTTACCAGACCCACAGCGGGCGAATGCCCCGGCTACATTCAGATGAATATGGTAGCCCTTCCCAAAGAGTATGCCAAACGTTTTGAAGCGTTTGCGAAAGAGAATGCCAAAGCGATTCCTGTGCTTGAGGTGATTCATGAGGGGCATCATTCAAACATCTTAGCCAAAGGTGCGGACATCTTAAGTGAAATTCCAAAGTACAACATTTTGCGCGATGGCATTTTAGTCGAAACAGTTACGGACATTACGCCTTATTACAATCCTGATTTGGTTTTTTTCTTGATTGGGTGTAGTTTTTCATTTGAGACGGCACTCATTGAAAATGGCATGCCGCTTCGTCATGTCGATCAGCAAAAAAATGTCGCGATGTATCGCACCAACATTGCCCTTAAACCTGTGGAAGGTTTTTCAGGCGAGATGGTGGTAAGCATGCGCCCGATCAAAAAAGAGAAAGTCGCCGACGCGTGTGTTGTGACGAGTCATTTTCCTCGTATGCACGGCTCGCCGATACAAGTCGGTTACCCTGAGATGATCGGCATTAACGATGTTTCTACGCCTGATTATGGCGATGCGATTGAGATCAAAGCAGATGAAATTCCATTGTTTTGGCCCTGCGGTGTCACGCCACAAAATGTCATCACAGCCATGAAACTTCCCTTTGCGATCACGCATGCACCAGGGCATATGTTTGTAACCGATAAAAAAGACAGCGAATACTACGAATAAAAATTACGGTATAAACGCCTCTTGAAGAGGGTGAAACTGATAGGTTTTCACCACTTCAGGAAGCTTCTTCTCCAATATCTCAATCCCTTGGGGTTCATTTTTATTGCCATGAATCAAGATGATACTTCCTGTTTTGATCGGCTCATTTTTCGCGATCCACGCATTCGCACCGAGGGGAATCAAAAAGTAGGTCTCACGCAGTTCACGCATCAGATTTTCATTGGCAATGAGACCGGGAAAGCGAAAAAAGACTGATGGTGTAATGCCCTCATTTAACAGTTTTTTCTCCACACCTAAAATCTCACCTTTAACATCGGTGTTTACATGTAACATAAAATTATCGCGAATCGGAAGTTTTGGATCGTAAAAATGGGTGTGCGAATGGTTCACCCATGTGATCTGCAAAAGCGGATTGTTGACCAGCTCTTTAAACTCTTTTTCATGATGCTCTTTCCACGCGGAACTCAGCGCAATCGCAATCGGTGTTTTGCCATTTTGCTTTGTCAGTTTTTCGATAAAATCGCGCTCGTACCCTTGTTTGCTCGAAGGGCACAGATCCATCGTGAGGTAAATCGCATTAGGGTTTTGCGTGAGGGCGTGGGTCGCGCCACCGTTTACATGTAAAGCGGTTGCCTCCTTTAAACGCTTGGCAAAAAGGCTTTGGTAAAAGCGCTCATCTAAAGGCTGAAATTTAGTTGCATCGAGGGCGAGGACTTTCGTTTGCAAGGTTTGCGTGTTTGTGGTAAGGTAAAACGTGACGCCACTGAGCTCAAAACGGCGAGAAATCAGCAGAAGTGTTCCATTTTGTTCGTACGTTTTTACAAAGACTTCGTAGCGTTCGATGTGCTCCATTGCTACCAAAGGAAGCCAACCGAGCATTAAAGCAAAAATTAGTCGTAACATGCACACTCCTTTTACAAGAATTTTAGCTCTTTTTTGAAAAAATATGATTATAATTTTGTAAATATTGTCTAGGCGGTGTTTGAAGTTTCAAACGGATTTGAAGGCTTTTTAAGCCAAATTGTAAGAATGAGAATGAGAGAATCACGGACTACGTAAGAGTTTTAGAGATGCGTTACAGCGGAATCACTGA
>DBTO01000066.1:407-3142 GCA_002307095.1 Sulfurospirillum sp. UBA1314 | reverse complement strand
ATCGCCGTCTATGGCACATTTGTCTTTGGGTATGACCATGATACGGTGGAAACCATCGATCAAAGTGTTCAATTTGCGATGGATGCCAAACTTGAGATTGCCAATTTTAATCCTTTAACCCCAACCCCAAACACGGGACTTTACAATAGGCTCATAGAAGAGAATCGATTGAATTTTAATCAGTGGTGGTTAGACCCTAATTTTCATTATGGTGACTCTATTTTTACACCTAAATTGATAGAAGCGGATATTTTCGCACGTCAATGCTATGAGGCTAAACAGAGGTTCTACTCTTATTCTTCCATATTTAAGCGCATACTTCTCTCCAAATTGAAATTCAGACCTTTTTTATTTTTTATACTTCTTTTGGCCAATATTGTCTCTAAAAAAGAGATTAAAAATAAGCACAATAGAAAATTAGGGCAATGAAACTTCTTCTCATTAAACCGACCATTGGTAAAAAGGGCGATACTCTTTATGTGGATGAAGGGCGCATGGAGCCTTTGATGCTTGGCGTGCTAGCAGCACTTACACCGCCTGATGTGGAAGTCAAACTCTATGATGACCGTATGGAAAAAATTCCCTTTGATGAAGCCTGTGATCTTGTTGCCATTACGGTTGAGAGCTATACGGCAAGACGAGCTTATGAAATCTCAGATGAATTTAGGCAAAGAGGAGTTTTGGTCATCATGGGAGGAATCCATGCTTCGCTTATTCCAGAGGAAGTCAAACACCATTGTGATGCACTTTTAATAGGAGATGCTGAAACCATTTGGAGGGATGTGATTGCCGATGCAAAAAACGGATCTTTAAAAAGCCTTTATAAAGCTCCACCGGGTGTCGCTCAGCTAGGTGGCATTAAGCCAAGAAGAGATATCTATAAAGGTAAAGGCTACTTGCCACTTTCTTTAATGCAATTTTCCAGAGGATGCAAATACAGCTGTAATTTTTGTGCTGTGAGTAGCTATTTTGACAAGAAACACTATATAAGACAGATTGATGAGGTTATAGAAGAGATTGTCTCTCAAGATTTGAAGTTTCTCTTTTTTGTAGATGATAATATTGCGACCAATCCTAAAGCATTAAAAGAGCTTTGCCAAGAATTGATACCGTTAAAAACCAATTGGATTTCACAAGCAAGTTTGGATATCACTCATGATAAAACTGCAATGAAATTGATGGCAGATAGTGGCTGCATTGGACATGTTATGGGGTTTGAATCTATCACACAAGAGAGTTTACACGATGCGAGGAAAGTATCCAATCTTAAAAATTTTACCAATTATACTTATGAGATAGAGGTTTTACGAGAACACGCCATGCAAACGTGGGCAGCTTTTACCTTAGGCTATGATAACGACACATATGATTCCATCATAGCGACAATGGAGTTTGCGCTAAAGCATAAATTTACCTTTGCCGCTTTTAATATCCTGATGCCCTATCCTGGCACACCCATGTACCAAGAGCTTTTAGAGCAAAATCGCTTATTATACGATGCTCAATGGTGGATTCACCCAGAGTATCGGTTCAATCATGCAGCCTTTATTCCCAAAAATATGACAGCCGATGAACTCACCAATGTAACGCATTTGGCTCGTCAAAAATTTAATTCTATTCCTTCTTTGATGTATCGTTTTTCCGATTTTAAAACAAATTTTAAAACGTTATGGAGGGCTATGTCTTATTGGCGGTACACAACGCTTTTTAGAAAAGAGGTCTATAAAAAACACAATATGAGGTTTGGTTCGAAATGAATAAGAATTTTTTTACACTGTATCAATATATTGGTCCAATTATCTTAACACCTTTATCTTTTTGGCTTTGGTGGCACTCGTATCAAGGCGATATCAAACGAACGTTAATAGCGTGGTTAATACCCATTTTATATTCCTATATTGTGCCTGCAATTGGAACAAACGTGCTCAAAGTGTGGGAGTTTAACACACGATATAAATTAGGTAATTTTCGTCCCCATCATGGCTTTGTTTTTGGGAGTGCCACTGCGATGATTGCATGGCTTATTCATCCTATAGTAGCGAGTACTCTCTTCTTGGTATTCCAAACAGGAATAATTTTTGCCTCAACCTTGGGATTGATCAATATTGTCTATGATATTAAAGCGATTAAAGATGGTATCTTAATAGTCTACAATCAACCCTATGCCGATAAAAAAACAGAAGAAGCCATTGTGATGGATTATGCTCTTTGGTTTTTTGGTGTTTTTGGACTTATTTATGGTGTTGGAGTAGGATTTTCAGAATGGCTCACCTATCATTATTATTTAAATACTTTTACCTTTACGCTACTCTTTTTTGGAATACTCGTACTCTCAATTCTTATACCAGTATGGGGTTACCGTAAAAGTTCGCTCAAAAAATATGGGCATGATGGATGCAGGCCTATTAAATAAACGAAGAGTACTAAATCTATAAAATGAACAAGATTTAGAATCTATTAACGAATGGTTCATCTCTTGTTTAAGCTAAGCGTCTATACTTTTACATGTAAGACACATACCTCCTTTTTGTGTAAAACCTAACAATTTGTAAGACAAACGCTCGAATTGCCCGGTTCGAGCGTTTTTTTCTTCTAACATTTTTTCTTCCAACTCTCCAACATCTTAATTTTAAAACAACACAAAAATTGATACAATAATCAATCTTGACGCTTTTGTGTAGAAATAGGGTAGAAACCTAGGACTTCAACAAAGTGTATCACATAGAAAAGCTCCT
>DBTO01000066.1:0-129 GCA_002307095.1 Sulfurospirillum sp. UBA1314 | reverse complement strand
GGGGCATTTGAGGGAAAAAAGAAACATGGTATTGATGATTGATAATTACGATAGCTTCACGTACAACATTGTGCAGTATTGTTTAGAACTTGGGGCTGATCTTAAAGTGATTCGCAATGATGAGTTGAG
>DBTO01000196.1 GCA_002307095.1 Sulfurospirillum sp. UBA1314 | reverse complement strand
CTAAAATTTTTGAAAAACACAATGAACTTGACCAAAAAATTGCGGACGTTGATGCAGGTAGAGAACATTTGAGTGATGCCGATCTTGATATCCTCAAAAAAGAGAAGTTAAAACTTAAAGATGAAGCATACACAATGATCGTTGCGTATAAAAAAGAGAATAACCTTTAAGAAACCTACTGTTTGGGCTTAAAGGCCCAAACGCTCCACATTCACCACTTTCCCACGACTGTTTTCCTTACAAAACTCCACAATTTTTCCATGAAATCGTGCAAAAAGTTCATTACGTGTTATTTCTTTAGTGTAGAGTTGATTGACTTTGGTTTGATGGTTCACAACCCCTTCTACCATCCACTCTTGAAGTGCGCTGTACGATTCAAAGCTGTACCCAAAACCTTCAAGCAAACGCGCAGTATAGGCATCCACTACCAAAGATTCTTGCTTGCACGCATAACATAAAATAGAATCCGCACTCTCTTCGCCAATCCCTTTTTGTGCCAATAACCACTCACGATCAACCGTTTCGCAAAAAGCCTCAAAAGAACCAAAGGATTCTAGAATGGCTTTGGCTAAAAGATGCAGATTTTTTGCTTTGGTGTTGTAAAAACCACTGGGTTTAATGCACATTGCAAGCACGTCAAGATCAAGTGTCGCAAGCTTATCTAAGCTATCAACACCTGCGCTTTCCAAATGCACCATACTCTCTTCAACTTTTTCCCATTTGGTTTGCTGCGTTAAGATGGCACCTATCACAACCCAAAAGGTGCCAGAGCGCGGCCACCACAAAGGATCGCGCGTGGTTTTAAGATAGCCTTGGGTTTTAAGAGCTTCTAAAAGATCAAAACTATTCATGCACGGCTCTTGCGATGATGCGCTCTTGGTCATCAAACACACGCAGTTTAAACGCTTCAACACATTTGCCCTCTTCAATTTCCATGATGACCATCTGCAAAATCTTTTTACATTTTTTAGGAATTTCAAGTGAAGCAGGAAGTCCTGTGAGAAACCGTTTGAGTGGCGCGTCTTTATCCATGCCTATAACGCCATCACGTGCCCCACTAAGCCCAACGTCAGTCACATAGCATGTTCCATCCACGATTTGGAGATCGTCGGTTCCTACGTGCGTGTGGGTACCTAAAAGGGCACTCACTTTTCCTTTTAAAAGCATGTGCATTGCACGCTTCTCCGAAGTCACTTCCGCATGAAAGTCAATGATGATGTTCTCAACACCTTCAGCGCGAAGTTCATCAACGGCTTTTTGGGCACGCAAGAAAGGATTTTCCACCATCGGCATGCCATAGTGTCCCATCACATTGATGATGGCGACCTTTTTTTCGTTTACATGTAAAACACTCACGCCTCGTCCAGGCACTCCCTCTGGGTAGTTAAGAGGTCGAAGAATAGGCATTACCTCGAAAAGAGGAATGATCTCTTTTTTATCCCATGAGTGATTTCCACCGGTGAGAATATCCGCGCCATACGAGAAAAGCTCTTTGGCGTGTTGCGCGCAAAGTCCAAAGCCATGACTGGCATTTTCACCATTGGCAATCACCAGATCAAGCCCAAACTCTTGGCGAAGTTTTCGAAGATACATCTCCAACATACTGCGCCCAGGTTTGCCTACAATGTCTCCAATAAAGCCTATTTTCATGCTTTACCCCTTAGCTGGGCCAGCACGGTTGCGATAATATCGTCATCGTCACGACTGCGTGATTGCAGGGTAATTTTTTTCTCATCTTCGTATTTGATCGTGATATTTTGAGCGTAATTGGAAACGAGCACGATATTCTGAGCTGTTGCCAAAATCTTGATCTCAATCAGTTGCAAGAACTGCTTGGTTGGAACGTCGAGCTTACCAAAACGATCCACCATCTCTTCTTCGATTTCTAGCACATCATGAATACTTCCACACTTGCTCAGACGTCTGTAAAGCTCTAAACGAACACGATCTTCAGGAATGTAACTGTCACTGATAAACGCACTGATTGAAAGCTTAATATCCACTTCGCGCGAAGCAATCGGTGTTTTACCCATCAAAGCGTTGATCGCATCTTCAAGCATGCGCAGATACAAAGAGTAGCCAATGTTTTTAAGATGCCCACTTTGCGCTTCACCCACTAAATTACCGCCACCTCTGATCTCAAGGTCATGGTACGCAAGGATGGAGCCACTGCCCAGATACGAATTAGATTCAAGGGCAATGAGGCGTTTTTTAGCCGACTCTGAGAGCTCTTCTTTATCTTTGACCAAGAAGTAGCAGAATCCTTGACGTTTGCTTCGTCCTACACGCCCTCGAAGTTGGTGAAGATCCGCCATACCAAAGTGATCGGCTGAATCGATGATGATGGTGTTAACATTCGGGATATGAATGCCTGATTCGATGATGGACGTACTTAGAAGCACATCATACGCTTTCTCTTCAAAATGCAACATCTCTTTTTCAGTTACCGTTGCGCTGATTTCGGAGTGAAGCGTTAAGATGCGAAGATTTGGCATCATGGAAAGTAACTCTTTACGTTTAGCTTCGATGGTAGCGATGCGATTGTGAACAAAAAAGACCTGACCTCCGCGCCTCATCTCACGAATAATCGCCTCCTTGATGACTTTGGCATCGTACTCTTTCACAAAGGTGCGCACATCTTCTCTATCGTTGGGAGGGGTAAGAAGTTGGGAATACTGCTTGATGGAGCTCAGTGCCATATTGAGACTCCTCGGAATGGGCGTGGCACTCATGGAGAGGATATGCACGTTTTCACGGAAGTTTTTGAGCTTCTCTTTTTGTTTGACGCCAAATTTATGCTCTTCATCGACCACGACAAGCGCAGGATTGAGCAGTTCGACTTCAAAGAGAGAATGCGTTCCCACACACACTTGCAACGCACCGCTTTTGAGCTCTTTTAAAATGACCTGCTTTTGCGCTGCGGTCGTAAAGCGATCGAGTTGCGCTACTTTGATGTTGTACTTGGCAAAACGCGCTGAGAGGCTTTTAAAATGTTGGGAACATAAAAGTGTGGTTGGCGCGATTAACAGTGCTTGAAAGCCATTGCGAATGGTAGCAAAAATAGCATTCATCGCCACTTCGGTTTTACCAAAACCAACATCACCACTGAGGAGTCGATCCATCATTTTACCGCTTTTAAAATCGCTTAAAATTTCGCCAATGACTCTCTTTTGATCTTCAGTGTAGGCAAAGCCCGCGTCGGCTTCAAACTGTACCATCTCGCCCTCTTCCATGGCGATGCTAAGACCATCCACCATCTCACGCTTAGCGGCAATAGCGATGATTTCACTGGCGATCTCTAACAGTCGCTCTTTGGTTTTGGCTTTGAGTTTTTGGAAACTCCCTTTTCCAAGACGATCCACACTGACCAAACCACCACTTTCGCCGATGTAACGGTCTATTACATGTAAATTCTCAACGGGCAGTAAAAGCTTGTCATCCCCCAAATATTCGATCAAAACAAAATCTTTGGTAGCACCCAAAACGGTCGCTTGGGTCAAGCCTTTGAAAATACCAATACCGTAGTTTTCATGCACGACGTAGTCGCCATTTTTCAGCTCATCAAGGACGATATTGGTGCGTTTACGTTTGATTTTTGTCGTAGGTTTATTGAGAGAGAGAATGATCTCTTCGGCATTCATAATGTTAACGATGCGATCACTCTGAACCCATTTTACATGTAAAGAATCTACATCCACCATACGAAGCAAAACTTCGTTTCGTGCCAGAATCGTAATCTTTTTGGTTTGATGCAGTTCTAAGAATGTTTTGATGTTAGTGGGGGCAATTTCGCGATAATGTTTTGCCTCAGGGATGCAAGGAAGGTTTTGAAGTTTTCGTGCCCCTTCTTCATCAAACAGAGCGATTTCATTAAGCTCTAGGAGCGCATCTTCACTCAAATAGGTTTTAAAACTTTCGGTATAAACCGCCCCACTCTCGCCCAAAACCCACAGTCCAAGAGAGTGAATGTCTTTGGTGAAGCTATCACTTTTTAAGGAATCAATGCGCCTTTGCATGAGCGTATGACGCTCTTCATCGAGTGCAAAAAGGGCAGGAAAAAGAGTGTAGCTCTCCAGCTCCTCTTTCTCACTTTTTTGGCTTTCACAGTCAAAAAAACGAATGCTCTCTACTTCATCATCAAACAGACTCAGACGCAGTGCTTTTTCACTATCGGGTGGAAAAACATCGATGATGTCTCCCCGAATGGAGATTTCACCTTTGCCTTGTACCACATCGACCGCGAGATAACCCCAGTAAAACATCTGCTCGCGAAAGCGCTCCAGAGGCAGACGCATCCCAAATTCTAACGAAAAAGTGCTAAAGAGTTCGGCTTTGGGAAGCGGTGTTAAAAGGGTGCGAAGAGGCGCAATTAAGATCTTTTTGGTGGAGTGATCTTGATAAAAAGCATGCAATGAACGTAAAAGCTCCACCATTTCTTCATGAAACGAGAGCAGATCATCGCCCATATTGGCTCTAAGATCAGGTAAGACATAGCTTTTTTTACCTAAAAGCAGAGCGACTTCAGAGGCTAAAAAAGCCTCTTTTTCGCCTTTAACACCTAAAAGTTGGAGGTCATTTTTGGTCTGTAAAAATTCATAACACGCAGCTTGTAACAATCAATCCCTTTGTTCTTCATACGAAGGTGCTTGAACACTTTCTGTTTTAATTTTGCTTTCACCTTCAAAGATCGCTTTGGCTTCAATCACAAGCTCTTTAGAGATCACTTTTCCTAAAAACTTACCGCCTGCGAGTACTTCAACATTGTCGCAATTGGCATTGCCTTCAAAAAGACCATTGATAATCAAACGACTTGCATTAATCTCACCGCTAATGCGTCCTTGTTTCCCAATGGTGACAATGCTGTCCGAGAGCACTTTTCCGATGATCTCACCGTCTACATGTAAACGTGTTTGGCAGTTAAAAATGCCCTCAATTTTGGCTCCACTGGCTATGATGGTTGTTTCGGAAGCGGGTATTGCGCATTGATCAGCTTTATTAAAGATTCCCATGTGACTCTCTTCTCCTTTTTAAAGATTTCCGCAAAATTCGACCCTTTCCAATGAACAAAAGGCTCAGGATCAAGTGTGCGTCCAATAAATTTCAACTCATAATGTA
>DBTO01000294.1 GCA_002307095.1 Sulfurospirillum sp. UBA1314 | reverse complement strand
TAAGCATCATGGTCGGCGCCATTCCCGCCACGGGCGTGCTTTTTGTATTGCAGTGGCTTTTGCCGTTTGATCTGACCGATCGGCTTTTATGGCAAAAAGGGCTCTTTTACAATGCGTGGCTCGCAACACTTTTCTGGGCGTTTTACCGTTTCAACACCTACCAAGCCGCTAAAGAGTTTTTGGCTTTAGGCGGTGTGTTGTTTATTGGTTCGGTTTTACTGCACTGGTTTATGCTAGGATTTTCCCCTTTTAGCGCTATTTTAGGGGTTGATCTTTGGCTTTTAGTGTTGGGAAGCGTGCTTCTTTGGAGTGCACGAAAACTACCGTGTCAGCCTGAAGCAATACAATCATTTTGGATTAGAAAAAAGGAGAGAGCATGAAAAAATTTATGGTGTGGGTGATGGTAGTGATGTTGCCAACGCTTATGTGTGCGCATACGCTTTTGTTACATGTAAGCGACAATGACGATGACACGATCAGCATCAAAGGCGAATTCAGCACAGGTGAGGGCGCTTCGGGCGCTTTGGTGAAACTGCAAGCCTTAGGAAGCCAAGAGATTTTACTCCAACAAAGACTGCCCGATAGCAGTGAACTTGTTTTGAACATCCCTAAAGTGCCGTACGAGGTAATTTTAGATGGAGGCCCTGGGCATCAAATCAGCCGTAAAGGCATCGCACCCAAAGTGGGGTTTAAAAAAACAGCAATCAAAAGTGAATCAGCTTCTCCAGCAAAAGCGATGAGCCAAAGTGTACCACTCGCACTGAGCATTTGCCTTGGCTTGGCATTTGTGCTCTTGGGTGCGACGTTGTTTATCAGCATTTACAATACCAATAGACTGCTTAAAAAGCTGAATTCTGCAAAATCATAATGTTCTGCGGTGCCGATAGGTTGTGTTGGCACCGTGATTTGAGTTTTATTTTCTCTCTATTGGAATGCTTATTTTACTTTACATGTAAAGAGTTATGCAAAAAAGCGTTTGAAGAAAGTGTGGGAATGTAGAGCATTTTATAACAGTAATATTTTTGCTACAATGCGGAGTATCTTTTATAAGGATACTTCATGGCACTTAAATCACTTCTTTTTGTCTCTCTTTTAACCCTCATTTCACTTTTCGCAGATACTTCTTCAACAGACGCCGAATTTCGCGGCGAAGCTAAAGCTAAAATAACTTTTTTGGAAAAACAAAATAATGAACTCAAAATAAAACTTGATAGCTTGGAAGATAAACAAAAAAGCGTTGAAGAGTATCAAAATATTATTGATAGGCAAGATAAACGTATTGAAGATGTTAATACTAAAATGTCTGTTGCTGGAGCTATTGTTTCTTTTCTTGCTATTATTATTGGTATTGGTGGTGTTGTATTCCCAATAGTTCTTTTTAGACAAAACATGAAAATTCAAGAACAAGCTAAAAATGATATTGAACTTTGGAAAGAAAAAACAAAAAAAGAATTTGATGAAGAGTTAGAAAAATTTAAAAAGCATGCAAACGCAAAAACAGAAGAAATAACAAAAGATGCAGAGAATGCACATCAACTATTAGAAATTATTGAAAACTCTCACGATGTATCCCAGTTGAATAATAATATTTCAAGTGAAGAACAAGAACTCGCAAGTAATGAGAGCCAAAAATTAGCCACAAAAGCTAAAAAAACAAGCAGTTGGAAAGATTATATAACATCCGCCAAATTATCATTTTTTGCAAAAAATTATGGTGATGCTTTACGAAGTATCAATGAAGCTCTTCATGAACTAAGTAAAATAGTTAAAGATGAAAATACTGAAGAATTTGTCAAAGAACAATTAGCTCAAGCTTTGTTTCTCAAAGGTATAACCTTTGGGGAAATGAATAAAAATGAAGAAGAAATCAAAGTATATGAAGAACTACTTCACACTTTTAAAGAGACGAAGAATGAGACTATCAGAGAGCAAATGGCAAGAGCTCTTTTTAACAAAGGCTTTAGTCTAGGGCAAATGAATCAGAATGAAGAAGCAACCAAGGCATATGATGAGCTACTTCACACTTTTAGAGAGACAACTAATGAGGCTATCAAAGAACTAATAGCAAAAGCGTTTTTTAACAAAGGCTTTAGCCTAGGGCAAATGAATCAGAATGAAGAAGAAATCAAAGTATATGATGAGCTACTTCACACTTTTATAGAGACAACTAATGAGGCTATCAAAGAATTAATAGCAAAAGTGCTAGGTAACAAAGGCTTTAGGTTAGGGCAAATGAATCAGAATGAAGAAGCAATTAAGGCATATGATGAGCTACTTCGCTCTTTTAAAGAGACAAATAATGATGCTATTAAAGAACTAATGGCAAAAGTGCAAGTTAACAAAGGCTTCATTCTAGGACAAATGAATAAGAGTGAAGAAGCAATCAAAGTATATGATGAGCTACTTCACACTTTTAAAGAGACAACTAATGAGGCTATCAAAGAGCAAATGGCAAACGCTTTGCTAAATATTTTTGAATATTTGCTAATCAATAATAAAGAGTGGAGTGATGAAAATATGAGGCTTTTTAAAGAATATACAAAAAATAATCAACAACTTCTTTTACAATTTGAAATGCTTCAGATAGTCAAAAACGTACTTCAAAAAGAACAAACCTATCGTAGAGAGCAACTAAAACAAGAGTTTTCAGATACTAATGTTGGAAATTGGGGTTGGAAAGAGCTTAAAACATGGGCTGAGAAGTTAGAAGATGCAGAAGCTAAAAAACGAGTTCAACAAACTATAGAAGCATTTGAAAACTGGAATATGAAGTAACGAACTCTATGTTATAATCACACATCAAACCAATGGAGGATTTATGACAAAAACACACATACTTGATTATCTCTCCATGCACAAATCTGAATTTAAAGAGAAGTATGGCGTTGAGGAAATTGGCTTGTTTGGCTCCTATGCGAGGGATGAAGCGAAGGAAGATAGTGATATTGATGTTTTTGTCACTATGCAAGCAAAATTTGACAATGTGATGGGTTTAAAATTTGACCTTGAAGAGTCTTTGCATAAAAAAGTTGACCTCATTACCAAGCATAAATACATGAAACCCTTTTTGCTTCAGATGATTACGAAGGATGTTATTTATGTCTGAAAATACCCTGATGGTGCTATCAACACTTGAAGATATCGATATGTCTATTGATATGGTCATTGAGCGATTTAAAGCCATCAAAACGTCTGATGATTTTCTTTCCAGTAGCGAAAATATCGAAAAATTGGACAGTATCGCAATGCGGTTATTGGCGATTGGCGAAGGTTTGAAAAATATAGATAAGTTAACCAATGGACAACTTTTAATACACTATCCGAGCATTGAATGGAAAAATATCAAAGGGCTTCGCGATGTTTTATCGCATCATTATTTCGATATTAACGCTGAAATACTCTTTGATATTTGTTCAACAAAACTGAGTGAGTTATCACGCGTTGTCAAACAAATGATGGATGATTTACAGTAAAAGAGACTTTACATGTAAGCGTTACATCGAAGGCACTTTGACCATATACCCGATGCCTCTAATATTAAGAATAAAATCTTCTTTCAAATTGTTTTTCAAACGGTTGATCTCGGTTCGGATGGTGGCGTCATCGACGTCCATGTCAAAATCATTCCAGACACTTTCTCTAAACATGTCGTAGCTACAGGCGAATCCTCGGTTGTGGGTGAGGAATTGGATGATTTGAAGTTGTCGTTTAGATAAGACTTGTGGCTCTTCATGAAAATAGAGCGTCATTGCGTCGCAATCAAAACTGTAGGAAGCGGAGAGCCTTTTGTGGTGCATCTCTTTTTTAGCGGTTTTGGAAATGCGGTCGATTCTGAGGTTGAGCTCTTTTAAATGAAACGGTTTTTTTAGATAATCGTAACAACCCAGTTCAAACGCTCGTGAGATATCTTCGATGTCGATGAGCGCTGATATAAAGATAACGGGCATGACCTTTTTGTGTGTGTGCAGGATCTCTAAAATGCT
>DBTO01000259.1 GCA_002307095.1 Sulfurospirillum sp. UBA1314 | reverse complement strand
TTCCTAAAAGCAAACGGCATGGGACCGAGTTCACACATCTGCAACTGTGGTTATATGGTCTCTTCAAACGCGAGAGGTAAAGGCGTAGCGCGCGCTCTTTGTGAACACAGCCAAGAAATGGGTCGATCCTTAGGCTACACTGCAATGCAATTTAATTCAGTAGTGTCGACCAACTCCGTTGCCGTTACATTATGGCAAAAACTCGGCTTTGCCATTGTCGGTACCATCCCCAACGCCTATAAGCATGGAAAATTGGGTTATGTCAATACGTATGTGATGCACAAAGTGCTGTAAATGGGCATGTAAAAATAGCCTCTTTTATTCACACATTTGACTCTTGTTTACAATAGTTGTACTATACAACTATTATTTTATGGACAAGGTTTTTAAATGAATACAGATCCATCCTCTACGATAAACCAGATTCGTACGGCTTCACGGCAGATGGTAAGAGAACTCGGGTTCATGGAAAAGACTTTGGCTGGAACCAACTACTCCCCATCCGCCGTTCACGCATTGTTAGAAATCGAAAAACAAGGCGCTATGACAGCGTTGCAACTTGTGCAAACACTCAGCTTGGAAAAATCAAGTGTTAGCAGAATGATCAACAAGCTCATTAAAGCGGGCGAATTGATAGAAAATGCCGATCCCAAAGATGGTCGTATTAAAAATCTGTTATTAACAAAACAAGGTGAAAAAACGGTTGAAGCTATACATTTGTACGGGCAAAAACAAGTTAAAACTGCCATGGAACATTTAGATATTTTGCAACAGCAAGCCGTCGTACAAGGGCTTTGCACCTATGCAGAGGCTTTGCAAGGATGTCGTTTAAATGCCTCGCTCAATGCAATCACAATAGGCTCAGGGTATCGTCCTGGTGTTGTGGGCAGAGTCACTGAAATGCACGCTACTTTTTACGCAAACGCTTCACAATTTGGACAATTTTTTGAAAGTAAGGTTGCTATGGGAATGGCTGAATTTGTCAGTCGTTTACAGAACCCTCGCAATCATCTTTGGCTGGCACTGTACAATAATGACACCATTGTGGGTTCCATTGCAATTGATGGCGAAGATTTAAGAGACAACAACGCGCATTTGCGTTGGTTTATTATGGATGAAGCGTGTCAAGGTCAAGGAATTGGGCGCCAATTGCTTCACGAAGCCGTCACATTTTGTGAAAAATCAGGGTTTGAGGCAATAGAGCTTTGGACATTTAAAGGCTTACATGCAGCACGAAAGCTTTATGAGTCCTTTGGCTTTGAGCTTATAAAAGAAGAAGATGGAAACCAATGGGGCTGCGTGGTTACCGAACAGCAGTTCAGACGGGTTATTGCCAAAGAGTAAAGTGCTAAGCCACCCTACTTTTATCCCTTGTGCACTAAAGTTAACAGCAAGATTCGGATTGTTTTTAGTGTCCGTGTTGCTATACACTAACCCTAAAAAAAGGGTTAACATGGAACTTAAAAACTTCAATTTACTTCTCATTCTCTCGATACTGTGGGGAGGGTCTTTTTATTTTATCGCCAAAGCATTGCTCTTTCTTTCGTATGAGCAGATTGTTTTTTTCAGAGTTTTTTTTGCAGCATTGACGCTTTTTGGGTTTTTGCTACTCAAACGCGCTAAGTTTGATTTTGATTGGAAGCTTTGGCTCTCTTTTTTGGTCATGGGAATTTTAAACAATGTCATTCCTTTCCTCGCGTTTACCTACGCTCAAAACGGCATCACTGCTTCAATGGCTTCACTTTTTAATGCAACAACACCTATTTTTGTGGCATCTTTTGCTCACCTTCTTACCAAAGATGAAAAGTTATCGAAACTGAAAATTCTAGGTATCACCATAGGATTTTTAGGTATTGTATTTCTTTTGAATCCACAAGACAAAATGGTTGTTGATCTGTATAAACTCATCGCTTTAATCGGCCCAATATCGTACGCTTTTGCTGGCATCTTTGGTAAAATTTTAAAAGGAAAAGACCCTATTTTCTCAGCTTTTGGGATGCTTACATGTAGTTCACTTACCATGTATCTGTTTTTCCACACGACCATACATGCGGTCAATATAGAGCATTTTGAGCAACTCAAACATGTGATTCTTTTGGCAATTTTTTCAACGGCGATTGCGTATATCGTGTATTTTAAACTCTTAGCGCGTGTAGGTGCTACCAAGCTGCTTTTGGTGACATTTCTCATTCCTATTAATGCATCAATACTGGGTGTATTGTTTTTAAATGAAGTATTTACCCCCAATATGTATCTGGGTATGATAACAATATTTATAGCACTTTTTTTGATTATCAAGGATAAAAAATGAGTGAAATTTTAGAGACAAAAAGTTTACATTACCTCACGATAAAAGAGGCTATCGTGTTTATAGATAACCACTTTTTAGACCAACCTAGCTTAGAAGAGATCGCTTTACATGTAAACTTAAGTAAGTTCCATTTTTCCAGAATTTTTAAGGAGTATGTGGGCGTTTCTCCTATGAGATTTTTACAAGCGATAACGCTTGAACATGCCAAAAAACAACTTGAAGCGTCTAAGAGTCTTTTGGAGAGTACCTATGAGAGCGGTCTTTCAAGTGTGAGTAGGCTTCATGAACTCTTTGTCAATTTTACAGGAGTTACCCCTGCCCAATATAAATACATGGGCAAAGACATGGAAATAACCTATGGATATGGTTTTAGCCCCTTTGGCAAAACATTTTTAGGATTGACGCAAAAAGGTATTTGCTATATGGAATTTTGCGATGAAAATGAAGACGATATTTTTAAAAATTTTCTAAAATATTGGGCAAATGCCCATTTAGTTCAAGATGATGTGAGGATTGAAACAAAACTTCGAGAGATATTTATAGATAAAAAATCCGTTTCTCTGTTGGTCAAAGGAACAAATTTTCAAATCAATGTTTGGAAAGCATTATTAAATATACCTCAAGGTCAGCTCACCACCTACCATGAAATCGCAAAAAGCATCGATAACCCAAAAGCCACAAGAGCGGTTGCAAGTGCCATAGGCTCAAACCACATAGCCTACCTCATCCCGTGTCACAGAGTAATCGGTCAAAGTGGAGCGATGCGTGGTTATCGCTGGGGAATAGAGCGCAAGCGCATCGTCTTGGCGTATGAGAGTATCGAAGAAAAATAGCCTTTTCTCTTTATCTCATCTTACCACTGAATCAAAACAATTTAACGACTCTTCTTAAGTAAGAACTCCCGCCCCACTTTCACCCTTGGCACACCACCGTAAGCGATGATGTCGGCTGTGGCATTGGTTTCACTCCATTTATCGGGTAGAAAAGAGCCCGTACCGATGATGTCGATGGGCGCTTTTGCCCATGCCATTGAGCGACACTTTTGCGGTGTAAAGCCTGAAGAGGCGATGATGCGCACTTTGGGAAATCCTGCGTTATCAAGAGATTCCCTCATGCTCCAAATTGCCGCGGCTGAAACGCCTGTGCCAATGAGGTCGTGTAGCTCCGCTTCAGTGCGATAGTCGCGCACCGCTTCAGGTGCGTGGCGTTCTAAGACGTGGTAACTTTTTTGCGTATCGAGCCCCTCTAAAAAGCGTCCACCGTGGGTATCGAGGCGCACGGCGATCTTGCCCTCATTTGCTAAATCAGTAAAGGCGTTACAGACTTCTAAAGTATCGGTGATTTCACGTCCGAAATAGTCCGCCAAAATGGGGATATTCTCTTTGGGGAAGCATTCATGGAACATTTGAGCCGCTTTTAGCGTTGAGCCAGCGTAGCCGATGAGGGCGTGAGGAACCGTGCCCAACCCTTTTTCACGTCCAAAAAAATGAGCCGTCGCATCGGTCGCATTGCCGATAAATCCTACCGCTCCTAGTTTTCGTTGTGCCACTGTTGAGCCAACCGATGCACCATACGCCATCATTTCAGCCATGTCCGTTCCTGCGCAGTGGCGCGCGTCCATCGCTAAAAAGGCGACGTTTGGAAGTATTTGGCACATCTCATAAGCGTTGTAAGCGGCGACACATGAGCAGCCTAGTTTTTGTAAAATGCGTGTGTCAAGTTCCACCAAAAGCGCGAAAGAGCCGCTAAGATAA
>DBTO01000145.1:1817-3145 GCA_002307095.1 Sulfurospirillum sp. UBA1314 | reverse complement strand
AGATTTTAAACAACACACCTTGGTAGAGCATAAAGGCGATGCTGAGGCGCTCATCGACTTTGATCAGATCGTTCTCAAAGGTGCCACGAGTGCTTGGTTTCATCGCGAGGGCTTTTTGAAGCTCCACGTCTAATTTGTAGCGATGTCCGTCGAAAAAGTCTTCAAACGAAGCCAATTTTTGTGCGCCCTCTATGCCGATAAACGCTCGAAGCTTAGGCGTTTTGGTCTGAATCATCGGCAGATTTTTCCAGACACTCGGATGTGAGAGCATACCAAGGGCTATTTGCATTGCGTCCATGTCGTAGAGGCTATTTTTACCGCTCAGTTTATACAGCACCTCTTGGCTTAGCGTGTCAAAAGGCTTCATGCGCCCCATGCGCGACTGCACGATGAGTTTTCCAAACGCGTCGCTGACCTCTTTGCTGTTCGCCTGATGCTCACGCAGATACGTTTGCACGTATTCGCTCTCACACCATAACGGCGTTTGAACCAAAAGTATGAAAACAACGAGAAGCGAGCTGCTTTTAACCTCAGCAATGAGCTTTCGAAAGCGCGATTTGGGATCAAGCAGATTTAAAAGAAGCCCTAAAAAAAGCAGTGCGTAGCCCACATAGGTCACTTCAACCCCAGGGTCTTTGGTGACCGAGAGAATTGTGCCTTTTTCATCGGGGTCGTAAAAGGTTTGAAAAAATTTGTACCCTTTGTAGCTCAGTGTGTGGTTCATGTAGATCTGCGCGTCAAGGGTTGTATTGCCATCTCTGACTTGAACATCGCTGGTGTAGGCTGAGGGCGAGCGACTGCCATAGTAGCGCTCTAGCTCAAAGTTATTCAGATGCAGCGCAAACGGTAATGTGATCTCCGCGTTTTTTTCACTGGAAAAGATCACATTAGAACTCGATCCTTCGCGTATTTTCATCACGCCATCGACGCCAAAATAACGCGTGAGACCTGATCCGATAAGGATGAGAATAAACGCCGCATGAAAGATAAAACGGCTTACATGTAAAATCATTTTGGAGCGGTAAAGCGTGATGGCAAGATTGATCGCAGCAAGAACCAAAAGCATTTCGTACCAGATGGAATTATAAACATAATAACGCGCAACAGCCGTGCCAAAATCATTTTCCACAAACGTTGCAATCGCGGCACCTACGGCTAAAAAGAAAAGCAATATCAGCGTTGTTTTGTAGGAGCCAAAAACTTTGAGCAACACGTTTGTCCTTTGTATAACACACTTAAGATGCCACGGTATTGGCAGTTTAAGTATATTATACACCAAGAGAGGAAAACTCTCTTGGTGTTAAAAGTTTACTTCTTGTTTTTATCGA
>DBTO01000145.1:0-1561 GCA_002307095.1 Sulfurospirillum sp. UBA1314 | reverse complement strand
TTTTATCGAAGTAAGAAGATTTGCTATCGACCGCAGGATCAAGAGCGACGGAATTTGGAGCGAGTCTGCCTTTAGCAGATGCCTCTTTTTTCCACTCTTTCTCTAGAGTCTCTTTAAATTTAAGCTTTTCAGCAATCAAAGCTGGCATATCGACTTTAGCGATTTTTTGCGCTTTCTCTTTCGTGTCAAAATCAGGTGCAACGTAGTCCATAACACCGTGTTTTGCAAGAACGCTGACCAATTTTAGACGTGCTTGTTGTGCTTGCTCGTTGGCGGATCCTAAAAGTCTTAGAACCTCTTCAGGAGCATGGAAGAACGCACCATGACCCGCAATTGCCATATCGCCTCTCCATTGTGCATGACGGATGAGTGTTCTGATCTCTTTAAGCTCATCATCACTTGCACCCACTTCCATCGCTTTTCCCGTCTCGATGTGAGCTTTAGCGATGTTGTCAAACGCGATGTCCATCATGAAGTCTTTGCGCTCGACTTTTTGTTGAACGATGCCTCTGAGCTTATCTTCACTCTCTCTGTGGCAGTTCATACAACTTTTATCCATATTTTTCAGTGGATTTCCAATTTGGTGATCCGAATACTTCACTGAACCTTCTTGCGTGTACGGCATGTGACAATCCGCACATGAAACACCTTTTTGTCCGTGAATACCCGTTCTCCAAAGCTCCCAGTCTGGGTGTTGCGCTTTGATCATCGGTGTTTTTGAGATGCCATGAACCCAGTCAGAGAAGTTGATCTCGTCGTAGTATTTTTCCATACCTTCAACGGTTAAGCCATTTTTGTATGGAAGGGTCACAACCATCGCGGTTTTGTTTACATCTTTCGCATCTTTCCAGTCTGTCTTTTTAAAGTAGTACTCTACGTGACATTGCGCACAGACCAAAGAGCGTTTTTCTTGGTGGGTTGACTCTTCAAAACTTTTAAGACCTGCAGCTGCAAGACCACGATTGAGATGAGGAACACGAACGCTTAACTGCGCTGTTTTATCATCATGACATGTCGCACAGCCGATGGAGTTGACCACTTGAGCGCCGTATTTTGCCCATTTACCGGTGTAATACTCTAATTCGCCATCTTCTTCGATCAAACGAGGAACGTCGGGGGATTTACATGTCCAACATGCTGTTGGCAACGGACCTGTTTTAGCATCCACAGGAGCGCCCGTTCGAAGAGAATTTACATTGTCTTGAACCGCGTAGTAATGCCCACGTGGCGCATTGTAATCTTTTGAAAATGGATAACCCGCCCACGCAACCGCAAGGTACGGTTTTTTAGCGAGCATATCGACTAACTCATCGCTCTCTTTGGTTTTTTTCCAAGAGTCAAACTGACGTGGATAGTACTTTGCCCACTCTTCACTTTTGGCTTTGCCCTCGATGCCTGCTTGGCTTGGCGCTTTAGCAAGTTCGACTCTTTCTTTCTCTTTTTCAGTGATATTGCCAGCCAATAATGCCATTGCGCCGATAGCAACCAATGAGCCAACCAGTAATACTTTGAACTTATTCATTTTGTACCTTCCTTTTACTGTACTTCTTTAACACCCAAA
>DBTO01000008.1 GCA_002307095.1 Sulfurospirillum sp. UBA1314 | reverse complement strand
AAATCCCCCTCAGTGAAGATTTTAACGGTCTTGATGCGATGCTTAAAGCCTACAATGGCACGATTGCAAGCAGTGGTGAAGATTTTATCGTTGTTATGGTTGCCGATGATTACGATCGCATCGACAATTTTTTAAAAGCGGTTAAAAAATACAATCCAACCGATATCGTTAGAAGCGGCTCCGTCGCGATGGATATTTAGATGAAACTAAGCCTTCTAGCTCAAGCAATTTCGCTTGAATTTTCAGGAATAGATCAAGACGTTACCTCCTTTGCAACACTGAAGGAGGCGACTTCGTCTCAAATCGCTTTTTTTGTCAATCCTAAACTTCTAGGCGATTTACAAACTACCAAAGCAGGGGTCGTTATTCTCCCTGCTGCTTTCCTTGAACACCTTCCTTCAAGTTCGAAAGCACTGATCAGCGACAATCCTTATTTGAGCATGGCGTATGCAAGTGCTTTTTTTGCTAAAAAACCGTTTGATACCGCTTCGCCTGCTACGATTTCTGAAAAAAGCACCATTGGTGCACACGTGGTTATTGGAAGTGGCAGTGTGGTGGAAGAGGGCGTGCAGATCATGCCCAATGTCACGATTGGCGCTAACGTAAGTATTGGTAAAAATGTGCTGATTTACCCTAATGTGGTTATTTACGACGGTTGTGTGATTGGTGAGGGGTGCATTCTTCAAGCAGGAACGGTGATTGGAAGTGACGGTTTTGGTTATGCTCATACAAAATTGGGTGAGCATATTAAGATCTATCACACGGGAAATGTCATTCTTGAAGAGAATGTGGAAGTAGGGGCAAATACAACCATAGACAAAGCTGTTTTTGGATCAACGATCATTCGAAAAGGGACAAAAATAGACAACCTTGTTCAAATTGGACACAATTGTGAATTGGGGCAATACTGTATTCTTGTTGCACAATCGGGATTGGCAGGTTCAACCAAACTCGGACGTAACGTTGTTATGGGTGGACAAAGTGCGACAGCTGGACATTTAGAGATTGGTGATTTTGCAACGATTGCTGCACGTGGTGGCGTTTCAAAATCAATAGAGGGCGGTAAAACGTATAGTGGATTTCCACTAACGTTGCATAGTGAGTGGCTTAAAACACAAGCAAAAATAGCAAAATTTTTTACAAAGAATTAAAAGGATTCATCCATGGGCGGAAAAAACACAATACTTACAAAATTTCCATTAGCAGGAACAAAAAACGGAATTATTTCGATCTCGCATTTAGAAGAACCTTACGGAAATGGATCATTCCCTGTCGTCAGTATCGGTATTGCTTTGAAGAAAAATGGCGAAGAGCCTGATTGGAAAGCACATATCCCTTACGAAAATCTTGATGAACTCATTGCAGCCCTTCAAGATGCTAAAGTACGTTTTGGAACACCTTCACCAAAATAACATACACCTGTTTTACATGTAAAAAATCTTTACATGTAAAACACTCTCATTCAATTTTTCTAAAACTCCATTAACAAGCAATAAAATCACCAGAAGTTCGTAGACGTTTTGCTGAGGAATACCGAGTAATAGCGTAGCTTTTAAAGCTTTGCTTCAAAAGCGTATTGAGAGTTCAGTAAGAACTCTCTTAAATTGAATTGATATACTCTTCAATAGCAATCGCAACGCGTTTTGAAAAAGCTACAGCTTCGACGACTGTTCTAGCACCCGTTACCACATCTCCAGAGGCAAAAACACCTTCCATCGTTGTTCGACCACTCTCGTCGGTAATGACTAAACCTTTTCCATCGACTTCGATCTGGCGCGCTGTTTGAACAATATTGTCTTTTGGATTTTGGCTAATCGCAACCAAAACAGAACTGGCTTCTAAAAGTCCTTCTTCACCGCTTTCATCGGTACTTGCGTAGATAACGCCTTGTTCTGTAATTTCGATAGGCTGTTTGTAAAGTTCAAATTTGACACCATCAATTTTGGCGCATTCGACTTCATGATGGGACGCAGGAATATCATCCATCCCTTTGCGATACATGATGATCACTTCATGAGCACCATGACGAACGGCGGTTCGTGCCACATCCATTGCCACATTGCCCGCACCCAAAACAACAACAGTATGTCCCAAACGGTACACGGAAGGATTTTTGAGATAGTCAATGGCAAAGTGAACATGCCCCAAACTCTCGCCTTTGATGCCCAGTTTTTTAGGAGACCAAACGCCGGTACCGATAAAAACCGCTTTAAAATCATCACGAAAAAGTTCCGAAATCGTAATGTTCTTACCAATGGTAATGTTCGGGCGAATTGTGACATCCAATTGACGCAGTTTCGTCTCGATCGTATCTAGAATGTCTTTGTTGAGCCTAAAATCAGGAATACCATACCGAAGAACACCACCAATTTTATCGTGGGCATCGTACATCGTAATCTCATACCCTTTGGCCCCTAAAATCACGGCTAAAGAGATTCCCGCAGGGCCACTGCCAATAATCGCAACTTTTTTGCCATTTTTGATCGGTTTTTCAAACTGAAGATCGTTCATATAAAGATCGGAAATATAATTTTCAATACTTCCGACACTCACCGCTGTCCCTTTTTTGTTGAGAATACAGTGTCCCTCGCAGTGTTTTTCATGCGGACAGACCATCGAACAGATAACAGAAAGGGGGTTATTATCAAACAGTAATTTGCCTGCTTCTTTAATCTCACCGGCTAAAAAAAGACGAATCATTTCAGGAATGGGGGTGCCGACAGGACATCCTGTACGACAGGACGGCTTTTTACAGCCTAAACAGGTTTTTGCAAGTGTGATGACGTATTTATTCATCTCGTTGAGCCTTTTCTATGTATGTAAAAATAATGTTGGAATTGTATCGAAACTATATGATTTTTTTGAGAAGTTTTAACTTAACGAAAGAGGGTACTTTAAAAAAAAGTACCCCATGCAAGCTTACTTGTAGTTTTTAACAAACGTAGCAATACGCTCAATACCATCTTTAATCGTAGCATCATCGGTTGCAAAAGAGAGTCTAAAGTAGCCTTCACTTCCAAAACCAACGCCTGGAACAACAGCAACACCTGTTTCTTCAAGCAATTTTGAACAAAACTTCATAGAGTCATTCTCAACCGCTTTGGTGTTGACAAACAGATAAAATGCACCTTCTGGTTTGAGCACAGAGATACCTTCGATTTGGTTTAAAAGCATATGGGCAAGGTTACGTCTTCGCTCAAAGGCTGCGCGCATCGTTTCAATATCATCATCTACCACGCCATTAAGCGCAGGCAATGCTGCTTTTTGCGTGATGGTGTTGATGTTAGACGTACTTTGACCTTGAAGATCCACAATCGCAGCGACAATCTCTTTAATCGGACAGGCTAAATAGCCAAAACGCCATCCTGGCATTGCAACCGATTTGCTGAGTCCATTGACGGTAATCGTGCGGTTAAACATATCTTCACTGATCGAAGCAACGGAAGTAAATTTTAAATTATCAAATAAAATTTTCTCATACATCTCATCGGAAACCACTAAAACGTTGGTACCTTTAAGTACCTCTGCTAGACCTTCAAGCTCAGCTTTTGAGTAAACAGATCCTGTTGGGTTTGATGGTGTATTAAAAAGTAGGGCTCTTGTTTTAGGTGTAATCGCCGCTTTAAGCTGTGCGGGTGTTATTTTAAAACTCGTTGATTCATCGGTTTCAATAAACACCGGCGTCCCACCACTGTATTTGACAATTTCAGGGTAAGTTACCCAATAAGGAGAAGGAATAATCACTTCATCACCTTCATTGATAATCGCTTGAAAAATGTTGAACAATGAGTGTTTAGCGCCCACATTGACGACAATTTGTGAAGGTGTGTAATTGAGGTTATTTTCACGCTTAAGTTTACCAGCAATTGCTTTAAGCACTTCTGGCGTACCTGCAACAGCAGTGTATTTTG
>DBTO01000205.1 GCA_002307095.1 Sulfurospirillum sp. UBA1314 | reverse complement strand
GTCCAAAGGCAATAATCAAAACGCCTTGTGCAAAGGGGTCAAGCGTGCCTGAAAATCCAGCTTTTTTAACGTTATAACGTCTCTTAATGCGGCTTAAAAAATGGTTTGAAACCATACCGGAGGGCTTATAGGCAACAAAAAGGCGATTATCCACTAAATCTTCTCCACAAACGACGCTAAGATATCTCTCCTCGTACCGCTAAAGTTGATCTGCAATTTAAACTCACGCCCAACTTTACTCACTTCCGTTACACGTCCAATGCCAAAGATTTTATGCTTGACCAAATCGCCTTTTTTAAACGACGTCGTTTTTTCCAAGATCAAACTTCCCTCGCACACACCTGCTTCTTTCAAGAAACGGCTTTTGGTGAGCTCTGTTCTTCGCCCTTTGTAAAAACGGCTGCCTGAGAAACTAAGGGTCAACTCTTTTTTAGCGCGCGTAATTGCCACATAACCAAGTCTACGCTCCTCTTCGATGTCGCTGCCGTCCCCTATAAGAGGAAAAAAGCCCTCTTCCAAACCAATAACAAAGAGGTATTCAAACTCCAAGCCTTTGCTCGCATGAATGCTCATAATGGAGATATTTTCACTATCAATCTGATCTTGATCGCTCTGCAATGCCAACTCATTTAAAAAATCATCTACGCCCATTTGAGGGTTTTGCTTGACGTAATCGCGAAAGAGTCCGTAAAACTCATCAATATTTGAGAGTCGATCGAAAGAATCGGGTTGGTTGTTGTAGTACTCTTTAATCGCAAAAGATTCTTCAATCGCATCGATCATATCGTAGGTTGAATTTTGCTGAATGCTTTGCATATGCGCGATGTTTTGAACGAACTCTTTGAGCGCTAACGAAGCTTTTTTGGTTGCCTCTTTTTCAATCGCTAATTCGTTACATGTAATGTACTCATAAATGGATTGGTGGTTGTCGTAAGCGGATTTGATGATGCGCTCAATGGTGACTTTTCCAAGCCCACGCTTCGGACGATTGATAATGCGTTTGATCGAAAAATCATCGTGAGGATTGGCAATGACGCGCAAGTAACTGATGACGTCTTTGACCTCAGCACGCTCATAAAACTTTACACCACCGACCATATTGTAAGGAATTTGCTCTTTATTGAGCCCCTCTTCTAATGAACGACTCAGCGCATTAATGCGGTACAAAACAGCAATTTCATTGGGACTTACGCCACTTAAAATAAGTTTCTTAATCCGTTTTGCAATGGAAAGCGCCTCTTGATTTTCATCGTGAGAGTCCATAACATCGATTGCTTTGCCTTCACCCTTGGTGCTCTCAAGCACTTTACCAATGCGCCCACGGTTATGCTCAATGAGATCATTCGCCGCTTTAAGAATTTGGGTTGTGGAGCGGTAGTTTTTTTCTAATTTGACAATTTTAACATTCTCAAACGATTCGTGAAACTCCAAAATATTTTTAATATTCGCCCCACGCCAACCGTAAATACTCTGGTCGTCATCGCCCACAACGCAGAGATTGTTGTGTGTGAAGCAGAGCTTGCGAAGCAGTTTGTATTGCAGCTCATTCGTATCTTGGTACTCATCGACCATGATGTATTGGTAGCGTTTGCTCACCTCTTCACACAAAGCATCATTACCCTCTAAAATTTTATACGGAAGCACCAACAGATCATCGAAGTCAACCAAATTATTGGACTGTAAGTAGTCTTCGTACTGTTCGTAAAGCTTCGCAATTACTTGGTAGCTCTTTTGTTCTGCTTTTTCCCACGCTACTTTGGGGTCGATCAAAGAGGTTTTATAGCGCGAAATTTCACTGGCGATCATGCCCGTTGAAAGTTCCGTGCTCGTGCTAAAGCTTTTTAAGATGCGCTTTTTATCATCGGTATCAATGACCACAAAGCTGTTTTTTCGCCCTATTTTTTCAATGTGAAACTTTAAAAAAAGCAGACCAAATTTATGAAACGTACACAAAAGTGGCGGATAGCTGTGCTCTTCGATCATCGCCATCGCACGCTCTCTCATCTCACTCGCCGCTTTGTTGGTAAAGGTGAGCGTCAAGGTGTTTGCAGGAGGAATCCCCAAAGAGAGCAGATACGCCAAACGCGACGTAATCGTCTTGGTCTTTCCACTGCCCGCTCCTGCTAAGATAAGGACTGGACCATCTACACATTTGACTGCATCTTGTTGTGATTCGTTTAACATCGCTAAATCTTGCATACGTTATCTACTTTTTTATGATATAAATTGTATTTATTATAGCGAAAAAAGTTTAAGCAAAACTCCGTACGTTTTTTACACACGTATTTCTCAAATAAAGAGCACATTTAATGAAGAATTTGAATAGAAAAATACATTGTTTTTGCTATTATTTTTTGTTATAATTATTGCAAGTTATAAAAGAAAATTATAAGGATTATTTCATGATCAAAGATTTCTCTAAAGTAGAAACCTTTTTAACGGTTGTGCGCGAAAAAAGCTTCTCCAAAGCCTCTAAAAAACTAGGGATTAGCCAGCCTGCCGTCACACAACAAATCAAACTTTTAGAAGAGTATCTCGATATTCAAATTGTCGATCGTAAAAAAAATGGCATTAAGCTTACAACCGCAGGGGAAGAGCTCTATAAAGTCGCTATCAAACTGGAAAAACACCTTTTAGCGGCTGAACGTGAAATGCTTCGCTTGGTCAATAAAGAGGTGATTTTTGTCCTCGGCGCTTCGCCAATGATCGGCAATTACATCTTGCCCGATTTTCTCAACGATATCCAAGAAGCGATTAAAAACAATGTCATGCTTAAAGTCGAAGATGCGGTGGATATTACCGAAAAACTCATCGATAAAAAAGTCGATTTGGCACTGATTGAAGCGCCTATTTTTCAAGAAGGGATTATTTACCGCGAATGGTTAGAAGATGAACTCGTCATCACAAGCCGCTCACCGCTTCCAAAACTTGTCAAAAAAGAGGACTTGCTCTCTTACAACTGGATTTGCCGTGAAGAAGAGTCCAATACCCGTAAAATCATTCACGAGACGTTTGAGAAGATGGATATTGATTGCAAAAGTTTTAAAGTCAAAAGCATTGTCACCAGCTCAACAGCGGTTAAACACACACTGATGAAAGCGAGCATTGAAGAGACACCGACCGTTTCGATTCTCTCCAAACATATTGTGGCAGATGAAGTCGAACAAGGTCTTTTATTTACAACAAAAATGAAAGGGCTGAAGCTTACGCGCATGCTCTATCTGTGCTACATCAAAGACCGCAAGCACGATGCACTCATCGACAGCGTCATTAACTACATTATGAACAAACACACGATTAAAGCCTAAGGACTACTTTTTAATCAAGTTATGATTGTTGGGATTGGACATAAGCGCTTCCATAGAGCGCTTAATTCCCGTCTCTTTCGGCACAGAAGCTGCAACTTTTGGCGGTGTACTGAGGTTGATAAACACCGGAATCTCTTCAATAATAATCTGCAAAATCGCCTCAATCGGTAAAGAGACTAAAGATCCAAAATTATCACTGCCAAAGCCTGCTTCAAAACTGATTCTACCATTGTAAATTTGAGTACTCTCAAACGTGTATCCGGCTAAAAAAAACATCGTGATGGGTTTAAAATTTTGACTGATATGCGAAGGCAAAGCAGGATCAAATGTCACATCAGCGATGTTGGTCAAAATCGAAAAATTAACACCCCTTTTGAGAAGCATCTCCAACACCTCTTTGGCGTGTTTTTTCATTAAGCCGTGGAACTCTTCACTTCCTAGTAAGCCTTCAAGCATCGCACATTCCTTTAAATTCTGCCAAAATAGATTCGATCTCCCCGATTCCCAGTTGCCAAAAACCCTCATCTTCAATATCAAATCCAAATTTTTTAATCAACTCTTTAGGACTTTGACTGCCCCCTGCACTTAAAAACGCGGTGTAGTTTTGCACAAAAAGGGCTTTATCGCTTTTTTTGTAAAGCCCGTACAGCGCTAAAACGAGCAACTGCCCGTAACTGTAGGCGTAGCAGTAAAAAGGTGAGTGGATAAAATGAGGAATATAACTCCACCATAACGCGTAATCTTTGCTCAGTGTAATGCTTTTACCAAACATCTTTTGGCTCTCTTGCATCCAGTAGGCATTGAACGTTTCAAGGTCTAACTCGCCCTCGTGCGCATGTACTTTGCGCTCAAAAGTCGTAAAGTTGATCTGACGGTAAAGTGTTGAGAAAATATCTTCGATTTTACTCGCGTACAAAGAGCGTTTTTCACTCGCACTTAGGTTATCTTTGATCGCATCAAAAATGAGCATCTCTGCAAACACTGAAGCGGTTTCAGAGGTCGTTAAAGGCGTGTCACTTCCAAGGTAGCCCACACCGCGTGAAAGGTACTGATGAATCGCGTGCCCTAACTCATGCGCCAAGGTAAAAAGATCGCGTCTGGTGTCGGTATGGTTAAGCAGTACGTAGGGATGGGTTGAAGGCGTTGCTGGATGCGAAAAAGCACCCCCTCGTTTTTTATCTTTTGGGAAAACGTCGATCCACCCTTTTTCAAACGCCATCGAGGCAATTTCATGAAATTTAGGATTGAATTTCGCAAAGGCATCAAGGACAATCGCTTTGGATGTTTCAAAATCAAACGAAGCATTTGAAGCCTCAAGTGGCGCGTAACGATCGTATTCATACAGCTCAGGAAGCCCCAAAAGTTTTGCTTTTTGCACGTAATACGCTTGCACCAAGGTAAAACTGCTCTCCGCACTTTTGATCAACGCATCAACACTTTTTTGGGTGATTTTATTGTCCATGTGGCGCGGTTGTTCGGCGTTTTTGTAGCCTCGAAGTTCGCAATCGCTCGCAAGATCGGTTTTAATCATGTTGAAAATGTACGCAAGAAGCGGTTGATGCGGTTTGAGCCCTTTTGTAAAGGCACTCGCCGCTTTTTGTCTTACATCACGGTCGCTGTCTTGAAGCTTGCTCAAAATCTCCTCTTCCGAGAGCTTTTGCCCATCATAGGAGAATTTGAGGCGGCTGAAATGCTCATCAAAAAGGCGGCTAAACGCCGAAGCGGACGTCATATCTTTTTTTAGGAGAATGCGCTCCTCTTTTTGGCTGAGCTGATACGGTTTTTCTTCGACCAATGATTCTAAATAGTAAGTATACATCGGAGCCGAAGCGATCAACTCTTCTTGTTTGGGTTTGGAGAGTTTATTAAATTCAAGTTCAAAAAAGAGAAGGTTTTCAGCGATATTGGAATGGGCTTGCTGGTACTTGGCATAAAAACCACCATTGTCACTGTTTGTTGCAAATTTTAAAAAGGCGTAGGTCATAATGCGCCCAAGCTTCT